>JBEKGT010000263.1:0-3767 GCA_050012655.1 Gemmatimonadales bacterium
AGCGGCGCGCGGAGTTCGTACAAGAACGCGGCCCGCAGCCAGTGCCGATCCCGGGGCTTTCCGCGGCGGCCGCGCGCTCGCGAGCCGGGCGCGGCGCTGCTCGGGCGGTCGGCCCCTTGGCCGCCGGCGGCCTTGCGCTCGCGTGGCGTGCCGCGCGAGCCGGGCTGCGCCCCGTGAGTGCTCGCCTCGGCTCGCACGGCGCGCCAGCGCTCACCGGCCGCCGCGCCCGGGACCCTCCGCAATGATCGGCCCCTTGGCCGCAACGATTGCGTACCTCGGCCCGCCGAGCGTACCGTGGAGCGGTGGACACGAGCTATCGGCAGGAATTCAAGGACCTGTTCGAGGCCAACTCGGGCGCGTCGAGGCGCAGATGGGCGAGCTGCGCGCCGACATGCGCCACGAGATGGGCGAGGTGCGTTCGATTCTGGGTCGCCTCGAGACCCGTTTCGACGAGCGAACAGTTGCCCTCGAGTCTCGCGGAGACGCTAAGATCGACGAACTCCGCGCCGAGACACGTGCGGGCTTCGGCAGCGTTGAGGCTCGGATGGACGCCAAGCTCTCGGAACTCAAGTCCGAGCTGCTGCGGTGGATGTTCCTCTTCTGGGTCGGCACGATGGGCACGGTGCTGGCCATCCTGAAGCTGTAGCGCCCTGACGATCTGAGCAGCTGCGCCGCGCAGGGCTCGCCGGCCGGCCGCCTCACCGCTTCGCCAAGGCCTTGCGATGGACTGTCCGCGCAGCGGCGAGCGTGACCCCGGCGCCGGCCGCGAGCTTCTCCGCGTGCCGCCGATCCTCCGCGACGATGCGGAGCAGGAGATCGGCCGCCTGGCTCTGGCGGACCGTGCCGCGCTCCCAGCGCACGACGGTCTTTGCGCCGAGCCCGAGCATCCGCTCCAGCTCTGCCTGCGACACGCCGTAGCGCCCCCTGATGCTGCGGATCTCCTCCGGCGCGAGCAGCCCCTCATGCGTCCGCAGGACGCCCGCGCGCGACCGGCTCGCAGCGAGCGACTGCTCGTGCGTGAAGAACTCCTCGCCGCAACGCGCGCAGTGGGACAGCCGCTCCCGATACGTCAGGCGCGCGCCGTCGCCGGCATTCACCGTGCGGGTCGCGCTGGTGACGCGCACAGCCTTCGCGCCACAGAAGGGGCAGGGCATTACGGGCTCCACCGGTGGAAGGACAGCACCACGGGCTCGTGATCCACGTCGGGCCTCAGGGAGATCTTGCAGTACGCGTCCCACGCGCCCATCGGAATCCTCAGGACCAGGACCATCCTGCCCGGGCGATCCCGGTCACCCTCGTACTTGACGATCGCCGTGTCGGCCACGTCGCAGAGGAGCGAGGCGAGGTCCTCTGCGTCGAGTTCCTCGGGAAGTCCTCGGAGCTCGGCCTGCGCCTTGGGGCTGTAGAACAGCCGCCGGGCACCGGCCAATCGCCGCACCGCATGGAGTGCTCCCTCCGCCTCTGGTGTCGCCACTGGTTCGTGGAAGGGGGCGTCGCGCTCTGTGAAGATGGTAGCATCGTGCTACCACATCCGCAAGGCCGCGCCGGACGCTCCGGCCAGCCCTGCGCCACGCTACGCGAGTTGCGTCACCGGCTCGTCAACAACGATGCGCGCCTCGGCCCGGAAGAGCGAACAGGCGGCGCCGCGCGGTGCCTCCGCGACGCAGCGCCCTCCAGTCACGCGCCAGCGGCCGTGCCCGGCTCGCGAGCGGCCCCGCCCGGCGTTAGGATTCTCCCACTATGGCCACCCCTGACGCCCCGATCATGGTCAGCAAGCTCGTCCCCCGCGACCGCAAGCTCCGCTTTGCCCACGTCGGCTGCGGGCGCATCTCCGCCAACCACTTCGAAGCGCTCGAGAAGCACAAGGACCGGGCAGAGCTGGTGGCGGTGTGCGATATCGACCCCAAGGCCCTCGCGGCCGCCGAGAAGCGCTCGGGCGCGCCGGGCTTCGCGTCCATCGAGGCCCTGCTCGCCAAGACCAACGCCGACATCGTCACCCTCGCCACGCCCAGCGGCCTCCACGCAGGCCAGGCGATCCAGGTGGCCGAGTCCGGCCGCCACGTCATGAGCGAGAAGCCAATGGCCACCCGCTGGGAGGACGGCAAGCGGATGGTCGAGGCCTGCGACAAGGCGGGCGTGCAGCTCTTCGTCGTCAAGCAGAACCGCCGCAACCCGACGCTCCAACTCCTTAAGCGCGCGGTGGAGAAGCGACGCTTCGGCCGCATCTACATGGTGAACGTGAACGTCTTCTGGGCCCGCCCGCAGGCGTACTACGACAGCGCGGCATGGCGCGGCACCTGGGAGTTCGACGGCGGCGCCTTCATGAACCAGGCGAGCCACTACGTGGACATGCTCGACTGGCTGTTGGGGCCGGTCGAGAGCGTCCACGCCTACACGGCCACACTCGCCCGGCGGATCGAGGTGGAGGACACGGGCGTCGCCAGCGTGAAGTGGCGGAGCGGGGCGCTCGGCTCGGTGAACGTCACGATGCTGACCTACCCCAAGAACCTCGAGGGCTCGATCACCATCCTCGGGGAGAAGGGCACCGTAAAGGTCGGCGGCGTGGCGGTGAACACGATCGAGAAATGGGAGTTCGCCGAGCCCGATCCCGACGACGCCACCGTAGCGGACGCCAGCTACCAGACGACGTCGGTGTACGGCCACGGCCACCCGCTGTACTACGACAACGTGATCAAGGCGCTGCGCGGCGAGGAGCCGCCGCAGACCGATGGCAGGGAAGGGCTGCACTCCCTCGAGCTGCTGGTCGCGATCTACCTCTCGGCGCGCGACGGGAAGCGCGTCGGCCTGCCGCTGGAGTATTGAACGATGACCGTCAGCCGTGAGCCGTTAGCCGTCAGAGCCAGGGCGTGAGCCCCGCTTCCGACCGGCGCATCCTCGTCACCGGCGGGGCTGGCTTCATCGGCTCCGCGCTGGTCCGGCACCTGGTGCGGCACACCGGCGCGTTCGTCACCAACGTGGACAAGCTGACCTACGCCGGAAACCTCGAATCCCTCGCCGATGCCCGCGAGCACGCCCAGCACCACTTCCACCGCGTGGACATCGCCGACGCCCCCGCGCTGCGGGCCGTATTCGAACGCGAGCGGCCCACCGCCGTGATGCACCTGGCCGCCGAGTCGCACGTGGACCGCTCGATAGAAGGGCCCGAGGCGTTCGTTCGGACCAACGTCACCGGCACCTTCACCCTCCTCGCGGAGGCGATGCGCTACTGGCGCGCGCTCCCGAAGGACGAGGCGGCGCGCTTCCGCTTCCTCCAAGTCTCGACCGACGAGGTCTACGGCTCCCTCGGCGCCGAGGGGTACTTCACCGAGGAGTCGCCGTACCGTCCCAATTCCCCGTACTCCGCTACCAAGGCGGCGTCGGACCACCTCGTCCGCGCGTGGGTGCACACCTACGGCTTCCCGGCGCTGATCACGAACTGCTCGAACAACTACGGGCCCTGCCAGTTCCCCGAGAAGCTCATCCCCCTCAACATCCTGAAGGCGCACGCGGGCGAGCCGATGCCGGTGTACGGCCGCGGCGAGAACGTCCGCGACTGGCTGCACGTGGACGACCACGTCGCGGCGCTGCTGCTCGTGCTGGAGCGCGGGCGGATCGGCGAGACGTACCTCATCGGCGGCGGCGGCGAGCGGCGGAACATCGAGGTGGTGGAGGCGATCGCCGACCTGGTGGACGAATTGGCCTCCGGTGGTGCGCGGTCAGCGGTAAGCGGTGAGCGGTCACCGGCGAGCCGGCGGACCCTCATCACC
>JBEKGT010000264.1:0-3756 GCA_050012655.1 Gemmatimonadales bacterium
CCTCCGCGAGCAGCAGGCGAAGACGAAGGGCTTCACCGCCTTCATCTCCTGGCCGCTGCAACCGGAGCACTCGGAGATGGCCGACCAGCCGAAGCTCGACGCCGTCACCTACCTCAGGACGCTCGCCATCGCGCGACTGGCGCTCGACAACTTCGCCAATCTCCAGGCGAGCTGGGTGACGATGGGGATGAAGATCGGCCAGATCGCCCTCCGCTTCGGAGCCAACGACTTCGGCTCGCTGATGATGGAGGAGAACGTCGTCTCCGCCGCCGGCACGACCTTCCGCACCACGGCCGAGGAGATGGAGACGCTGATCCGCGGCGCCGGGTTCATCCCGGTCCGGCGGCGGCAGGACTACTCCCACATCCAGGAGGCGGCGTGACCGCCCGGGTCGGGATCGGCTACGACTCCCACCGCTTCGCCGCGGGGCGCCCGCTGCGCCTCGGAGGCGTGACGGTGCCGCACACCCACGGCCTCGCCGGCCACTCCGACGGCGACGCCGCGGTCCACGCCGTGGTGGACGCGCTCCTCGGCAGCGCAGCCCTCGGCGACATCGGCCAGCACTTCAAGGACGACGACCCGCGCTGGAAAGGCCTCGACTCCACCGTCTTCCTGAGGGGCGCGCGCGAGATCCTCGCCCAGCACGGCCTGGAGCCGGTGCAGGTGGACGTCACGATCCTGTGCGAGCGCCCGAAGATCGGGCCGCACATCGCGGCGATGCGCGAGGCCACCGCCAGGGCCCTGGGGCTCGACGCGGCGGCGGTGAGCTACAAGGCCAAGACGAACGAGGGAATGGGCTGGGTCGGGAAGGGCGAGGGGATCGGCGCCATCGCCGTCGCCACCGTGCGGGACGTGGCGTCCCCTTGATCGATCAGGTGATCGCCTGGCTGGCCGGCCTCCCGCCGGCCGAGCTCTACGGCGTCATCGCGCTGCTCGCCGGCCTCGAGAACATCGTGCCCCCAGTGCCCGCCGACATGGCCGTGGCGCTGGGGGCTTTCCTCGCCGCGCAGGGAGCCCCCCTCCACCCGTGGGGCGTCTACGCGGCCACCCTTCTGCCCAACGTCGTCACCGCGACGGGGATGTACTGGCTCGCCCGGGCCGCCGGCCGCGCCTTCGGCGAGACCGCCCTCGGGCGGCGGTTCTTCGGCCATGCGACGATGCAGGCGGTGGGCCGGCTCTACGCGCGGCACCACTTCTGGGGCATCTTCGTGAGCCGCTTCCTCCCCGGCTACCGGGCGGTCGTGCCCCCGTTCGCGGGCGCACTCGGGCTCCCCGCCTACAAGGCGCTGCCCCCGATGGTCCTCGCGTCGGCGCTCTGGTACGGCTTCGTCTGCGTCGCCGCCTACCACCTCGGCGCGAACTGGTACGCGGTCCGCCACGCCATCGCCGAGGTGTCCACGGTCCTCGGCGCCGCGGCGCTCGCCGCCACCGTCGCCATCGTCTGGATGCTCTGGCGCCACCGCGCCCGGAGGGGCGATGCCGGCTGACGCGGGGGCCTTCGGTCTCGACGCTTTCGCCCAGTACCTCTCGCTGGAGCGCGGCGCGTCCCCCAACACCATCGCCGCCTACCGCCGCGACCTGCGCCACCTCACCGACTATCTGGAGGGGCAGGGCGTCGCGGAGCCCGGCCGGGCCACCGCGCCGCAGCTGCGGGAGTTCGTCTTCCGGCTCAAGGACCTCGGACTCGCGCCGACCAGCATCCGCCGGCAAATCTCGGCGACACGGACCTACTACCGCTTCCTTGTGGGCGAGGGACTGGTGGTCCGCGATCCCACCGACCGCCTCGCCAGCCCGAAGAAGTGGCGGACCGTGCCGTCCGTCCTCTCCGTCGCGGAGGTCGAGCGCATCCTCGCGGCCCCCAAGGACGATGACCGGCTCGCCTGGCGCGACCGGGCGCTCGTGGAGTTCGCGTACGCCACCGGCGCCCGGGTCTCGGAGCTGGTGCACGTAGCGGTGAAGGACGTGCTCTTCGACGAGGGGCTGGTGCGGCTCTTCGGGAAGGGGAGCAAGGAGCGGCTCGTCCCCATCGGCCGGAGGGCCATGGGCGCCGTCGCCCTCTACAGCCGCGAGATCCGGCCGGGGCTCGAGAAGGGGAAGGGGCGCGGCATCCTCTTCCTCAACGGCCGCGGCGCGCCCCTCTCTCGCGTCGGGGCGTGGGGCATCATCAAGAAGCTGGCCCGCACTGCGGGGATCACCAAGCGTGTCACCCCCCACACCTTCCGCCACACCTTCGCCACGCACCTCCTCGAAGGGGGCGCCGATCTGCGGGCGGTCCAGGAGATGCTCGGCCACGCCGACCTCACCACCACGCAGCTCTACACCCGCGTGGACCGCGAGTACCTCCGGTCGGTCCACCGCCAGTTCCACCCCCGTGCCTGAGAGCCGGGGCGGTGCCGGCGCCTGACTCAAGACGGCACGAGGGCGCGCCAACTGCTACGGAAACAGTCGGTTTTGACAGCCACCCCGCTGAATTGTTAGCTTGTTGGCGTGAATCTTGCTTGGAGCGGCCGTCTCCGTGTCGGCCGATAAGGTCCTCGGGGTCATCCCCGCCCGCCTCGGCGCCGAACGGCTCCCCGGCAAGCCACTCCGCCTCCTCGGCGGCCAGCCCTTGATCCAGCGCGTCGCACTCAATGCCCGTGCCTCCGGCGCGCTCGACGAGGTCGTGGTCGCGAGCGACGCGGAGGAGGTGTTGGCCGCGGCGCGCGCGGTCGGCGTCCGCGCGGTGCGGACACGCGGCGACCACGCGTCGGGCACGTCACGGGTCGGCGAGGTGGCGGCGCTGCCGGAGTTCGCCGGCTGCACGGTGGTGGTGAACGTGCAGGGGGACGAGCCGTTCCTCCCGGCCGCGGCGATCCGGGCGGCGGTGGGACAGGTGGTGGCGGGGTGGGACGTGGGGACGGCGGCGGTGCCCCTGGACGCGGCGGAGGCGGCGTCGCCGAACGTCGTGAAGGTGGTGCTGGACGAGCTGGGGCGCGCCCTCTACTTCTCGCGCGCGCTGATCCCGCACGACCGGTCGGGGACGGGCGCGGTCCAGTACTGGCAGCACCTCGGCGTGTACGCCTACCGCCCCGACGCGCTGGCGCTGTGGCTCACGCTGCCGCCGACCGCGCCCGAGGAGGCGGAGAAGCTGGAGCAGCTGCGGGCGCTGGGGAACGGCCTGAGCATCGGCGTCGCGCGCGTGGACGCGCGCGCGCTGCCGGGCATCGACACCGAGGACGACCTCCGGCGTGCGGAAGCGCACCTGGCGGCGGGCGGAGACCTCCTTACCGGATGAGCGAGGGCCGATGACGCAGCACTCGACCAAGTTCGTGTTCGTGACCGGCGGCGTCGTCTCGTCCCTCGGGAAGGGCATCGCCGCCGCGTCGCTTGGACGCCTGCTGGTGGAGCGGGGACTCCGGGTCACGATCCAGAAGTTCGACCCGTACATCAACGTGGACCCCGGGACGATGTCGCCCTTCCAGCACGGCGAGGTCTACGTCACCGACGACGGCGCGGAGACCGACCTCGACCTGGGCCACTACGAGCGGTTCACGCGCGCGCGGACCACGCGCGACAGCAACTTCACCAGCGGGCAGATTTACAACTCCGTCATCTCCAAGGAGCGGCGCGGCGAATACCTCGGCCGGACGATCCAGGTCGTCCCGCACATCACCAACGAGATCAAAGCCGCCGTCCGCCGGATCGCCCGCCCGGACGTGGACGTGGTGATCACCGAGATCGGCGGCACGGTCGGCGACATCGAAGGCCTGCCGTTCC
>JBEKGT010000265.1:0-3737 GCA_050012655.1 Gemmatimonadales bacterium
CCCGAGCCGTCGATCCCCTCAACCACGATCAGGCGGCCGGGGTACGGGTGGGGTTCATACAACGGGGCCATGGATTCCTCACGGGGCCCCGGATCACTCGGGGCGCCCGTCCTCGGCGTGGTGCTTGATGGTCTTGCCCTCGACCAGAAATACTACGTCCTCGGCGACGTTGGTGGCTAGGTCGGCCACCCGTTCGAGGTTCCGGCTCACCAGCAGCAACTCCATCCCCGCCCCGATCACCCGGGGGTCCTCCATCATGTGGGTCAGGAGGATGCGGTACACCGAGTCGTTGAGGGCGTCGACCGCGTCGTCGCGACGGCACACGTCCCGTGCCAGCGGCGCGTCCCCCCGAACGAACGCCGACAGGGCGTCCGCCAGCATCTGCCGCGCCAGGCGCGCCATCTCCACGATCTCCGGCTCCGGCACGATGTGGGGGTAGTCGATCAGCCGCTCGGCGGACTGCGCGATGTTCACCGCGTGGTCCCCCACCCGTTCCAGATCGTTGACGATCCGGATAGCCGAGAAAAGCAGTCGCAAATCCTTTGCCATCGGTTGGTGGAGCGCGATGAGCTGGAAGCCCTGCTCCTCGATGCCGGTCTCGAGGGCGTCGATGGCGTGATCGCCGCGGATCACGGCGCGGGCCTTCTCGCGGTCGCGCGCGAGGAGCGCGTCCACCGCGAAGCCGACGGCGTCCTCGGCCTCGCTGGAGATGGCGAGGAGGCGCTGCTTGAGGTGCGAGAGCTCCTCATGGAAGTGGCGCTGGGGCTCTGGGCTCATCCGAATCTCCCGGTGATGTACGCCTCGGTGCGGGGGTCGCCGGGGCTGGTGAAGATCTGCTGCGTGCTGCCGATCTCCACCAGTTGGCCCAGGTAGAAGAGCCCGGTGGCGTCGGACACCCGCGCCGCCTGTTGCATGTTGTGGGTGACGATGATGATGGTGACGTCGCGCTTGAGTTCGACGACCAGCTCCTCAATGCGCAGGGTGGCGATCGGGTCGAGCGCGGAGGTGGGTTCGTCCATCAGGAGGATCTCGGGCTCGTTGGCGAGCGCGCGGGCGATGCACAGCCGCTGCTGCTGGCCGCCGGAGAGCGCGGTGCCGGGGGTGTCGAGGCGGTCCTTCACCTCATCCCACAGCGCGGCGCGGCGCAGGGCCCGCTCGACCAGGGCGGGGAGGGCCGGCTCCGCGGCGGTGCCGCTCACGCGGGGGCCGTAGGCGACGTTGTCGAAGACGCTCTTGGGGAACGGGTTCGGCTTCTGGAACACCATCCCGACCCGGCGCCGCAGCGCGACGGGGTCCACCCCCGGCGCGAAGATGGAGGTGCCGTCCACCTGGAGGTCGCCGGTGTGGCGGGTCCGGGGGAGCAGCTCCTGGAGCCGGTTGAGGGAGCGCAGGAAGGTGGACTTGCCGCACCCCGAGGGGCCGATGAGCGCGGTGACAACTCGCGGCGCCACCTCGAGGGAAACGTCGAAGAGCGCCTGCGTGGCGCCGTACCAGAACGCGAAGCGCTCGGCGCGGAGGGCACCGCGGGTCGCCGCCGGAGCGAGGGTCGCGCTCACCCGAACCGCCCGGTGATGTAGGCCTCGGTCTGGGGCTGGGCCGGCGTGGTGAAGATCTGCGGGGTCGGCCCCGCCTCGATCAGCGCGCCGAGGTAGAAGAAGGATGTGACGTCGGAGACGCGGGCCGCCTGCTGGAGGTTGTGGGTCACGATGACGACCGTGAACTCGCGCTTCAGCTCGTGCACCAGCTCCTCGATGCGGGCGGCACCGAGGGGGTCGAGGGAGGCGGTCGGCTCGTCGAGGAGGATGACCTCGGGCTCAGGGGCGACCGTGCGCGCCACGCAGAGGCGCTGCTGCTGGCCGCCCGAGAGGGCGAGGGGCGAGTGGTCGAGGCGGTCCTTCACCTCGTCCCAGAGGGCGGCGCGGCGCAGTGCACGCTCGACGACGGCATCGTGCTCGCTCCGGGTCATCGGTGGGCCGACCCTGAGGCCCGCCGCGACGTTCTCGGCGATAGACATCGTCGGGAAGGGCGTCGGCTTCTGGAAGACCATCCCGATGGTGCGGCGCACCGCGATCGGATTGACCCCGGGGGCGTAGATGTCGTGGCCGTCGAGGAGCACCCGGCCGTCCACGCGGGTCCCCGGCACCAGCTCGTGCATCCGGTCCAGGCAGCGGAGCAGGGTGGACTTTCCGCACCCCGACGGGCCGATGAGCGCAGTGACCTTGTTGGCCTCGAACGCCAGGGTGACGTCGCGCACGCCGGCGGTGTCGCCGTACCAGGCGGTGAGGCGGTCCACCGCGAGCCGCGGCGGCGACGCGGCCGCACCCGCCGGAGGGGACGCCGCGCCCGACGGGGTCTGGGCCGGTGTGGGACGGGGGACGGTCATGACCGGGGCCGGGGTGGCATGATCAGGCACGTTCGTGCCGCGATCGGGTCGCCACGCGGGCGATCGTGCCGAGGGCCAGCACCAGGAGGATGAGAACGAGCGCCCCCGCCCACGCCTGCCGGTGCCACTCCTCGTATGGGCCGAGGGCGTAGACGTAGACCTGCAGCGGGAGCGCAGCGATCGGCTGGAGGAGGTTCGTGGAGAAGAACTGGTTGCCGAGCGCCGTGAAGAGGAGGGGCGCGGTCTCCCCCGCCACGCGCGCGATCGCCACGAGGCAACCGGTGATGATCCCCGCCCGCGCCGTCCGCGCGACCACCGTGAGCGAGGTGCGCCACCGGGGGTAGCCGAGGGCGAGCGCCGCCTCGCGCAGCGAGTTCGGCACCAGGCGCACCATCTCCTCCGTGGTGCGGGCCACCAGCGGCGCCAGGATGCAGGCCAGCGCGACGCTCCCCGCGAGCGCGCTGAACCGGCCCGCGGGCCGCACGATCCACGCCCACGCGAAGATGCCGATGACGATGCTGGGGGTCCCGTTGAGGGTGTCGGCCACGAACCGCACGAGCCAGCCGAACGTCCCGCCGCCGAACTCCGCGAGGTAGATGCCGGCGCCGACGCCGATGGGGAGGCCGATCGCGCACGCCACGCCGACGATCAGCAGCGTCCCGACGATGGCGTGGGCGAAACCGCCCCCCGCCTCGCCGACCGGCACCGCCGACTTGGTGAAGAAGTTCCAGTCGAGCGCGCCGGCGCCCTTCGTCAGCAGCATCACCAGGATGGCCGCGAGGGGGACGATGGCGAGCGCGGCGGCGCCGTACGTCGCGCCGGTCATCGCCGCGCCCACGACCCGACGGACGGCCGGGGAGGCCATCAGACCGCCGCGCTGCCGGCGGCGGAGCCCCGGGCCACGCGCCAGATCAGCCAGCGCGCCGCGGCGTTCACCAGCAGCGTGATCACGAACAGCACCAGACCGCAGTAGACCAGCGCGGAGAGGTGCAGCGAGGAGACCGCCTCGGCAAACTCGTTGGCGATGGCGGCCGCGAGGGTGTACCCCGGCTGCACCAGGGAGAGGGAGATCTCGTGGCGGTTCCCGATCAGCATCGTGACGGCCATCGTCTCGCCGAGGGCGCGGCCCAGGCCGAGCACCACGGCGCCGAAGATGCCGGCTCGGCCGTAGGGGAGGACGACCGTCCACACGGCCTCCCAGCGCGTCGCGCCGAGGGCGAGCGCGGCCTCGCGCTGCGCTGCCGGCACCGCCTTGAGCACCTCGCGCGACACGGCCGCCACATATGGGAGGACCATCACGGCGAGGATCGTCCCGCCCGCCAGGACCGAGGGCCCGTAGAAGGGGCCGCTGAAG
>JBEKGT010000266.1:0-3736 GCA_050012655.1 Gemmatimonadales bacterium
GCGGGCAATCCGATCCCCTCGCCCCGGGGCGCGGCCCAGCGCCCCTCGGGCTCGCGCGCCGACTCCTTGGCGCGGGACACCACCGCGGCCGGCCGCGGGCATCGCCTCCCCACGAAGCCCTCGCGCGAGTTCGAGGCCCCCGACTCCGTCACCACGGCCCTGCTGCAGCGCGAGGGCTTCCGCATAACCCATTACAGCGCCGACTCGGTCCGCTTCTTCGCTCCCGAGAAGGAGATCCGCCTCGCCGGCCACGCGCTCGTCCAGCGCGAGGCGACCACCCTCGAAGCCGACAGCGTGCGGTACCTCCAGGCCAGCTGCGAGATGCGCGCGGCGGGGAATCCCCACCTCTTCGACCAGACCGGGGTGGTGATCGGGGAGGGGATGCGCTACGACGCGTGCAACAAGGTCGGCCTGATCGCCCGGGCGAACACCGATTTCCCCGAGGGGGGCGCCACCTGGATCCTGCACGGCGACCTCGCCGTGGACAACGCGGAGAACCGGGTCTACGCCTATTCCGCCACCATCACGAGCTGCGACAACCCCGACCCCCACTATCACTTCGCCGCGCGCGACGTGAAGTGGGTCACCAAGAAGATCATGGTCTCGCGCCCGGCCGTGCTCTACATCGCCGACGTGCCGATCCTGTGGCTCCCCTTCATCTTCCAGGACCTCCGGAAGGGCCGCCGCTCGGGGCTCATCCCGCCGCAGTTCGGGATCAACGACATCGTGCGCAACTCGCGCTCCTACCAGCGCCACATCACGAACCTCGGCTACTACTGGGTCATCGGCGACTACGCCGACGCCCAGACCACGTTCGACTGGTACGCCCAGCGCTTCACCGTCCTCAACGCGCGCCTCCGCTACCGGTGGCTCGACCGGTTCATCACCGGCGGCCTCTCGTACCAGGAGATGCGGGAGTCGACCGGGAGCGTGAGCCGCCGCATCTCGCTGGCGCACACCCAGGACTTCTCCCAGACCAGCCGCCTTTCGGCCAACCTCGACTACGCGTCGAGCTCGAGCATCATCTCGCGGAACGCCGTGGACCCGATCCTCGCGGTGGCCACGATCGACAGCCGCCTCAACTACTCGCGCAAGTTCGCCGGCGGCACCCTCTCCCTCGGCGGCAGCCGCACCCAGTCGCTCGACAAGCCCCAGGTGACCATGAGCTTCCCGGTGATCGCGTTCGCGCCGCTGCCCATCGCGCTCGGCCGGAACGTGACGTGGTCGCCGTCGTTCAACCTGACCAACTCGACCCTCCGCAGCGGCCCCGCGGCCGGGCTCCTGTACTCCGGCCCCGGCCCGGCCGACACCGTGCCCTCGAACAACCGGAACACCTCGCTCGGGGTCGGCTCGCCGCTGCGCATCGGCAAGTGGACCCTGCCGCTCACCCTCAACGTCGCCGACGCCTGGTCGAACGCCCGCACCGTCGTGACCTTCGCCGACCCCGCGGACACCACGCGCCGCATCACCCGCAGCTACGCCGAGACCTTCTCCACCACCTTCGACTGGTCCACCGGCATCGCCCTCCCGGTGGTCCTCCAGGGGACGTGGAACCTCGCGCCGCACGTGGACATCGTGAACACCGGCCCCGGCTCGTTCATGGTCCGCAACCAGTACACCGGCGGCAAGTGGGTCGTCCAGGGCAAGCGGCTCGGGTTCGGCGTCAGCATCGCGCCCACGTTCTTCGGGCTGTTCGGCGGGATCGGGCCCTTCGCCCGTATCCGCCACTCCATCTCGCCCAGCCTCGGATGGTCCTATTCGCCGAGCGCCGAGCTCCCCGAGGCGTATCTCCGCTCCCAAGGCCCCAACCCGGGCAACCTCGTGCGCCGGGTGGAGGCCCGGCAGGTCCTCTCCCTCGGCCTCTCGCAGAACATCGAGGCGAAGATGCGGCCGCCGCTGCGCGCCGCCGCCGCCGACACCGCCGGCGCCCCGGAGCCCGAGGAGCGGAAGATCAAGCTCCTTTCCATCCAGTCGAGCGGGATCGGCTACGACATCGAGCAGGCGAAGCTGCCGGGCCGCACCGGGTGGACCACCGGGACGTTCTCGAACAGCTTCGCGTCCGACCTGCTGCGCGGCTTCTCCCTCTCCACCACCCACGACCTCTTCAAGGGCAAGGTGGGGTACACCGGTGCGCGGCTCAGTCCCTACCTGACCAGCATCTCGATGCGCTTCTCGCTGGGGGAAAGCAGCCTGCGCTTCATCAGCTCGATCCTCGGGTTCGCCTCCCCGCACACGCCACCGCCGGCCCTGCGCACCGATTCCTCGGCCAAGGACTCCCTCGCCATCGGCATCGGCGGGCCCCTCGGGCTCGACGCCTTCCAGCGCGGCCCTCTCGCGACGCGGTCCACCGCCCTCGACCGTCTCGGCCCGAGCAACGGTCGCACCACCGCCTTCAGCGCGTCCCTTGCCTTCGACCTGCAGCGCCCCTCGCGCGACACCCTCGGGAACGTGGTGACCGGCGTGCCCGTGCGCTCGACGCTGAGCGGGAGCATCTCCTTCTCCCCCACCCGCCACTGGTCGCTCTCGTGGCAGACGCAGTTCAACTTCACCACCGGGAAGTTCGGGGAGCACGTCGTGCGTCTCGACCGCGACATGCACGACTGGCGCGCCACCTTCTCGTTCGTGCAGTCGCCGAACGGCAACTTCCTCTTCAACTTCTTCATCCAGCTCAGAGACGAGCCGGAGATCAAGTTCGAGTACGACCAGCGCAACATCCAGCAGTGACGGGGGCCGCCTCCGCCTGCTGCCCCACGTGTCCTCGGAACAGGTCAGGTGGGGCCAGGCGGCGGGGATGGAAAACCGGTCAATGCCTTGCCCGGCAATGTGTTACCTGAGGAGCGGCGGGGCGGCACGCTGCGTGCGTTCCCTTGCCATCGGACTTCGGATGGAGCCGTCCATGCGTCGCATCGTCTCAGGTCTCGCGCTCTCCGCGGCGATCCTCGCCGGCTGCTACAACGACCGGTTCGCCGGCGTGCATTCCCTCGCGGCCCCGGCCAACCTGACGTACCAGCTCGAGCCATCGGGGGATCCGGCGACGCCGAGCGGCATCCTCCTGCGCTGGGACGCGGTGAACGACGCGAGCTTGGAGGCGTACCGCGTCTACTCGCGCCCCTCGTCCACTTCGGACTACGGCCTCCGGGGCACGACGACCTCCACCACCTTCCACGACAACGGGTATCCGGCGCTCGACTACTACGTGACGGCGGTCTCGACCGATGGCGGGGAGTCGGACGCGTCGAACGGGATCACCGTGGACGAGCGCCTGGCGCTGCAGCGGCCGACGTGGCTGACCAGCATCTCCCTCAACGGCGCGATCCACCTCGAGTGGTCGGACACGGCGTACGCGCTCGCCCCGTCGGTCTTCGAGCACTACCGGGTGTACAGCACGGGCTACGACCTCGACAGCAACCTCTGCGGCACGCAGTGGACGCTCGAGGGGACGACGGTCTCCTCGTCGTTCCTGGTGTCGAACCTCGTCAACGGCGTCCCGCGCTGCTACGCGGTGTCGGCGATCTCGGTCGAGGGGTACGAGAGTCTCTGGTCGCCGCTCCGCAACGACACGCCGCGCCCCGACGCGTACAACGTGCTGCTGAAGGCCTTCGACGCCGATCCGACGACGGCGGGGTTCCGCTTCTGGCTCGACGCCAACGCCGACCACCTCGTGAATCCGGGAGAGCTGGGCGTGGTGATGAACGGTGCCAACGCGGCGGCGGACTTCCAGGTGATCCGCAACGCC
>JBEKGT010000267.1:0-3728 GCA_050012655.1 Gemmatimonadales bacterium
CGGGGAAGGCCATCCCGGCGGCCCGTGCGGCCTTGGGGATCAGGCTGTTCGCCGTGAGGCCCGGCAATGTGTTGGCTTCCAGGACGAAGATCGCCCCGCCGGAGTCTAGGCGGAAGTCGATGCGGCTGTACCCGCCGAGCTTCAGGGCGCGGTGCGCGCGCAGGCCGGCGTCTTGGAGTCGCGCCGCCAGTTCCGCCGCGATCGGCGCCGGCGCGATCTCGTCCGCCATGCCCGGCGTGTACTTGCACTCGTAGTCGAAGAGCTCGTGCTTGGGCCGGATCTCCACGACGGGGAGCGCCTCCGCGCCGAGGACGCCGACGGTGTACTCGGGGCCGTCGATGAACCCCTCGATCATCACCTCGTCGTCGTACCGCGCGGCGAGCGCGACGGCCTTCGCGAGGTCCCGGCCGCGGCGGACCAGTGTCATCCCCACGGAGGACCCCTGCTTCGACGGCTTCACGACGCACGGGAAGCCGACGGCGACCTTCACCTCCTCGGCGGACGCCGGGGCCATCACCCATGGGGCGCCGGCGATGCCGTGGTCGCGCAGCACGCGCTTGGCGAGGTCCTTGTCCATCGCGAGGGCGGACGCGAGGTGCCCGCTGCCGGTGTAGGGCACGCCGAGGATGTCGAGCACCGCCTGCAGTGAGCCGTCCTCGCCGCGGCCGCCGTGCAGCGCCAGGAAGACCACGTCCGCGCCGCGGACGGCGGGGATCTCCCCCAGTCCCGAGCCGAGCAGCCCGCGCTCCAGTTCCCGCAGGCGCTCCAGGGGCGGCGGCTCCCGGCCCACGCCGTCGGGGAGGAGGGCGGCCTCGTGTTCCGGGGGGACGAACCCCGCCGCGAGGTCCACCACGCTGACCGTGTGCCGGCGCTCGCGCAGCGCGGCCGCCACCTGGAGCCCCGACGCCAGCGCGACGTCGCGCTCGGCCGAGGTGCCCCCCGTCAGGACCGCGATCCTCATCGGCTCCCCGCCACGTGCCGCAGCACGTCGTACCGGGTGATGATGCCGGCCAGCGCGCCGGCGCGCCGCACCAGCACCGCGGTGGATTCGTTCGCCAAGAGCGTCAGCAGCCGCTCGAGCGGCAGGGCTGCGTCTACGACCGGGAAGGGGGGCCGCATCACCTCCGCCACCCGGCGATCGAGCAGCGCCTTGTGCCCGAGCACCCGGGCCATCAGCGGCTCCTCGCTCAACGACCCGACGCAGTCGGCACCGTCGAGGATGGGGATCTCCGAGATGCCGTACGTCGCCATCAGGTTCAGCGCCTGGCGCACGGTGGCCGACGGCGCCACCGAGACGATCGGCGGGAGTCCGGTTGCCCGCTCGGCGAGGAGCCCCTCCGCCGTCAGGCGCGCCGGCTCGAGGAGCTGGTTCTCCCGCATCCACTCGTCGTCGAAGACCTTCGAGAGGTAGCGCTCGCCGGTGTCGCAGAGCACCGTGACCACCAGCGCCGCCGGGTCGTCCACGCGGCGCGCCACCTCGAGGGCGGCATGCACGTTGAGCCCTGCCGACCCGCCGACGAAGATCCCCTCCTCCCGCGTGAGGCGCCGCGCCATCCGGAAGGCGTCGGCGTCGCTCACCGTCAGGAACTCGTCGATCACGTCGAAGTGCAGGGAGGTGGGGATCTTGTCGCCGCCGATCCCCTCCACCTTGTACGGGAAGCCCTCGGTCTTCACGTGGCTCCGCGCGTACTCGGCGTAGATCGAGCCGACCGGGTCAGGGGCGATGACCCGTACCGCCGGGTTCCGCTCCTTGAGGTAGCGGCCCACGCCCGAGACCGTGCCACCGGTGCCGGGGGAACAAACGAAGTGGGTGACCCGGCCCTCGGTGCCCTCCCAGATCTCCGGCCCGGTCGTGCGGTAGTGCGCCTCGGGATTCACCGGGTTGAAGTGCTGGTTGGCCAATACCGCCCCCGGCGTCGCCTCGACGATCGCCTTCGCCTTGTTGATGTAGTACTCGGGATGGTCGGTCGGCACCGCCGTCGGCACGACGATCACCTCGGCGCCGTACGCCCGCAGCAGCCGGGTCTTCTCGCTGGACATCTTGTCGGGGATCGTGAAGATGCAGCGGTAGCCCTTCAGTGCCGCGGCCATCGCGAGCCCGATGCCGGTGTTCCCACTGGTGCCCTCGACGATCACGCCCCCCGGCTTCAGCTCGCCGGAGCGCTCGAACGCCTCGATGATGGCGAGGCCGATGCGGTCCTTCACCGAGCCGCCCGGGTTCATCTGCTCCGCCTTGCCGAGCACCGGCGTGCGGATCCCCTTCGTCACCCGCGAGAGGCGGATGAGCGGTGTGCCCCCGATCGCGTCGAGGATGCTGTCGATCGGTCCGATCCCGCGGCTCACGGCGTGGCCCCCCCCTGGGGCGCCGACGGGCGCCGGAAGATGACCGGCTGGTAGAACGCCATCCCCACCGCTTTCCCGTCGCGGCGGGCCGGCGCGAAGCGCAGCTCGGCCGCGCCGCGGACGGCGGCGGAGTCGAACGCCGGCGTCCCGGAGGAGGACGCGACGCGCGTGGACTCGGCGAGCACCTGCCCCTGCGCGTCCACGAAGAGGCGCAGCCGGACCTCGCCCTCGACGCCCTGGTCGAAGAGGTCGGCGGGATACTGGAATGGCGACTCGCCGTTGATGGCGACGGGCATCTCGGTGCCCGGCTTCGCATCCGCGCTCCCACCGCGTCCGCACGCCACTAGCGCGGCAGCGAGCGCCACCACTGGCCCGCGCCTCACGACACCTCCTCGCGCGCCCGCGCCACGAGCCGCGCCAGCGCGTCCAGCGCCTGCCGGGGGGTGAGTCCGTCCACGTCTGTCGCGCGGAGCTCGGCAACGACGGGGTGTTCCGCCGCCGCGGCGAACAGCGCCAGCTGGTCCGCGGGGCCGGCTGGCGCCGCGACACGGTGGCCGCGTTCGAGGGTGCGGAGGATCTCAGTCGCGCGCGCCACCACCAGCGCCGGGAGGCCGGCGAGCCGGCCCACGTGCACGCCGTACGAGCGGTCCGTGCCGCCCGGCTGGAGCCGGTGGAGGAAGATCACGTCGTCCCCCGACTCGAGCACCGCGACGTTGCAGTTGACCACGCGAGCGAACCGGTCGGCGAGCTGCGTCAGCTCGTGGAAATGGGTGGCGAAGATCGTCTTGCACCCGAGGTGCTCGTGCAGGTACTCCGCCACCGCCCACGCGATCGCCACGCCGTCGTACGTCGAGGTCCCGCGGCCGATCTCGTCGAGCAGGACGAGGCTGCGGCGGGTCGCGCTGTGGAGGATCGCCGCCGTCTCGCTCATCTCGACGAGGAAGGTGCTTTGCCCCCGCGTCAGGTCGTCGCTCGCCCCGACGCGCGTGAAGAGGCGGTCCACGATGCCGATCGTGGCGGCGCGCGCGGGCACGAACGAGCCCGCCTGCGCCATCAGCACGGCGAGGCCCACCTGACGCAGCACAGTGCTCTTCCCCGCCATGTTGGGCCCGGTGAGGATCATCATCTGCCGGCCGGCGTCGAGGCGCACGTCGTTGGGGATGAACGCCTCCTTCGGCATCGTCCGCTCGACGACCGGGTGCCGGCACGCCTCGAGGTCGAGGGTGAAGTCGTCGGTGAGGGCTGGCCGTGCGTACCCCTCGCGCGCGGCCGCGTCGGCGAAGGCGGCGAGTACGTCGGCGGCCGCAATGCGCGCCGCGGCGTCCTGGATCCGTGCCACGAGCGCGCCGACGGCATCGCGCAGCTCCTCGAACAGCCGTGCTTCG
>JBEKGT010000268.1:0-3719 GCA_050012655.1 Gemmatimonadales bacterium
CGCGTCCAGCTGGGAGAACTCCTGGAAGAGCAGGGGCATCTGCTCGGGCCGGATCCCCGGCCCTGTGTCCCCCACCGCCACCCACAGCGCCGCGCGTGCCCCGAGGCCGGCGCGGTCCCCCGCGCGCTGCGCCGGGAGGGGGAGCGGCGCGGTGGTCCGCAGGGCGCGGATGCTGATCTCTCCCCCTTCCGGCGTGAACTTCACGGCGTTGGACACGAGGTTGAAGAGGATCTGGCGCACCCGGAGGGCGTCGGCGGTCACCACCAGCTCCTCGCCGACCAGCTCCGTGAGGATCCGGTGCCGGCGCTGCGCCACGAGGCTCCCGGTGTCCCGCAGCACGCCCGCCACCAGCTCGCGCAGGTCCGTCGGCTCCAGGTGCAGCTCGAGCTTGCCGGCCTCCACCTTGGAGATGTCGAGCAGGTCATTGATCAGGCCGAGGAGGTGGCGGCTGTTCCGGACGATGGTGTCGAGGCCGTCCCGCTGGATGTCGTTCGGCGCTCCCGCCACGCCACTGAGGAGGAGGTCCCCGAACCCGATGATCGCGTTGAGGGGCGTGCGCAACTCGTGCGACATGTTCGCCAGGAACGCGCTCTTGTGCCGGATGGCCCGCTCCAGCTCCACGTTCTGGCGCGCCAGCGTCTCCCGCGCCTCTTCGTTCCGCTGGTGCAGCTGGGCGTTCTCGATCGCCAGCACGGCGAGGGCGGCGAGCCGCTCGAGGAGCGCCACGTCCCGCACGCCGAAGGTCCGGCCCGCCGCGGCGTTGTCGCACCCCAGCGCGCCGACGATGCGCGTCCCGCTGCGGAGCGGCACCATCACGCCGTGCCGGAGGCCCAGCTCGCGGTTCATGGGGACGTAGCTGCGCGGGTCGGCGGTGAGGTCCGCCACGAGCAGCGGCTCCCCGTGCTCGACGACCCATCCGGGCATCGAGCCCTCGCGCGGGAGCACCGCGCCCGCGCGGCCGCGGAGCGGCCCGGTGGCGGCCGCCAGGCGAAGCCCGCGGCCGTCCTCCGTCAGCAGCGTGATGTGGCCGACCGCCGCGCCGAGGAGGTCGCCGGCGCCCTGCGCCACGGCGCCGAGGACGTCGGGTAGGGCGTAGTTGGCGAGGATGCGGCGGGTGACGTCGGCGAGGAGGTCCAGCTCGCGCGCGGGGACGGCGGCTTCGGCGCGGGCGGAGGCGATGGCGCGTGTGGCGACGCGGCGGTACAACCACCACGAGACGGCGAGCGCCGCGGCGCCCCCCGCCGCGGCGAACCCCAGATCCGCAGCGTCCAGCTAGCGCTCCCGCATCGCGGTCACCATCGCGCAGAACTCCTCGGTGAGGCCGGGGTCGAACTGCGTGCCGGTGCGCGCGCGGATCTCCGCCACCGCCCAGTCCACCGAGATCTTGGCCCGGTACGGCCGTCCCGTCGTCATCGCTTCGAACGCATTGGCGATCGCGAAGACACGCGCGGCGAGCGGGATCGTCTCGCCCTTCAGCCCCTCCGGGTACCCGCTCCCGTCCCAGTGCTCGTGGCTGTAGCGCACGATGTCGAGCGCGCGGCCCAGGCCGGGGACGTTGCGCAGTATGTCGGCCGCGACCGCGGGCGTCCGCTGGATCTGCTGTGTCTCCTCCGGCGTGAGCGCCCCGAGCTTGGTGAGGAGGGCGTCGGGGAGGGTCAGCTTCCCCACGTCGTGCAGGAGGAAGCCGCGGAACACGTTCGGGTCGGCCGCCAGTTCCGGCGCCGCCCGCTCGCAGAACAGCTGCGCGAGCCGCGCCGGCCGCTCCGCCTCCAGTGGGCTCAGCCCCTCGCGGGCCGCAAGCGCGAGCGCCAGCGCGGCCACGGTGCCCGTGTACGACTCCTCGAGCGCGACGTACGTCTTCTGGAGCTCGGCGATCTTGTCCTGGAGCTTGCTCGCCAGCCGGTCGGCGTACGCGGTGGAGAAGGTCTCTGCCTGGTGCTTGCGCGGCTGGAGCGCGGGCTCGGGCTGGCCGAGCGCCTGCGAGACCTCCGCGAGCAGCTCGCGCGGCTCGAGCGGCTTGACGAGGTACGCCGCGGCGCCGAGCGACATGCCGAACTCCCGGTCCTTCGCGTCGGTGTAGGAACCGGTGTAGAAGACGACGGCGATGCCGGCGAGGTTGGGATAGGTCTTGATCGCGCGGCAGAGCTGGAAGCCGTCGAGGTTCGGCATCAGGATGTCGGTCAGCACGACGTCGGGGTGGTCGGTGCGGATGATCCGGAGGGCGGACTCGCCGTCGTCGGCGGTCGCGACCTGGTAACCGGCGCTCTGGAACACGCCCTTCAGGGACCGTCGGTTGTAGGCGAGATCGTCCACCACCAGCACGCGCACGGCTGACTCCCTGGGAAGACTGTCACTGAGATAGCGCTCTCGGGGCCACCGGGCAAGCGGCGTGCCAGGCGAGGCCTCCCCGCCGGCTAGCGGCCCTGGCGCTCCCCGGCGAGCGCGGCCTCCAGGGCGTCGGCGATGAGGCTGCAGGCGAGGACCACGGCGGCGACGGCGGCGGCGGGGGCGAGGGCGACCCACGGCGCCGTGACCAGGGCGTCCCTGCCGGCTGCGATCATGTTCCCCCACGAAGGGGTCGGCGGCTGGACCCCGAGGCCGAGGAAGGAGAGGCCGGCCTCGAGCATGATCGCGTTGCCGACCCCGAGGGCCGTGGCGACGAGGGCGGGAGCGAGGGCGTTGGGGGCCACGTGCCGGCCGAGGAGGGTCGTGGGCCGGACGCCGAGGGCGCGGGCGGCCTCGACGAAGGGGCGCTCGCGGAGGGAGCGCACTTCGGCGCGGACCAGGCGCGCCACGCCCATCCAGCCGGTGACGCCGAGGGCGAGCACCACCAGCGGCACGCCCGGCTCGAAGAGGGCCACGAGGAGGAGGAGGAGCGGCACCCGCGGCACGGACAGCGCGGCGTCGGTGACGGCGAGGATCGTGCGGTCGGTGGCGCCGCCCGCGTAGCCGGCCGTGGCGCCGGCCACCACCCCGGCCAGGAGGGAGGTGAGCGCGGCGAGGACGCCGACGGCGAGCGACACGCGCGCCCCGGCGCACAGCCGCGCGAGGAGGTCGCGCCCGAAGGCGTCCGTGCCGAGGAGGTGCAGGGTGCCGTCGGGTGTGGCGGCGAGGGGCGCGACGAAGCGGCGGGCCACGATGTCGCCGAGGGGGCCTCCCGCGGCGCCGAGGATCGCCGGCCCGGCGACCGCGGCCGCCGCGGCGAGGAGGACGAGCGCGCCTCCCGCCAGCGCACGGCGGTCGCGGAGGAGTAGCGCCGCGGTCCCGCCCCTCACGCGGCGACCTCCACGCGCGGGTCGGCGAGGGCGGCGAGGAGGTCCGCGAGGAGGTTGCCCGTCACCACGAGGAGCGCGAAGACCGCCGTCGCCGCCATCACCACCGGGTAGTCGCGCTCGAGGACCGCCTGGACCACGACGCGCCCCATCCCCGGCCACGCGAAGATCGTCTCGACGAACACGACGCCGGAGAAGAGGGCGGGGATCTGGAGCCCGAGGAGGGTCACGAGCGGCAGGAGCGCGTTGCGCAGTCCGTGCCGCACCGCGATGCGGCGCTCGCTGAGCCCCCGTGCGCGCGCCGCCGCCACGAACGGCTGGCGGAGCGCGCCGGCGATGCTGGCCCGCGCGAACCGCGCTACCCCGGCCGCGCCGATGAGGGCGAGGGTGGCGACGGGGAGCACGAGATGACGCAACCGGTCGGCGGCGCGGGCGCCGGGCGCGAGG
>JBEKGT010000269.1:0-3711 GCA_050012655.1 Gemmatimonadales bacterium
CCTTCTCCGTCACCGAGTCCGCCGTCTCCGCGCGGATGGGGCAGGACAAGGTCGCCGCGCACCAGCGCGCGGGCGCCGAGTTCATCGCCAGCGGCGACGTCTCGTGCCTCCTCCACCTGAGCGGCGTCATCCGCCGTCAGGGAATCCCGATAAAAGTGCTTCACATTGCCGAGATTCTGGCTGGGGCTGAGGCGTGACGGTGCGCGGTGAGCGGTGCGCGGTGCGCGGTGAGCGGTACGCGGTGCGCGGTGCGCGGTGAGCGGTGCACGGTGAGCGGTGCACGGTGAGCGGCAGCCGCCCGTGACCCACGCCAGGGCCGCCGCCGCCTTCCTCGCCGACCGGGAGCGCGTGACCTGGCACGACACGGCGGTGTGGGCGGTGCGGCTCAAGCGCGACGCGCAGGCGCACGCCGTCCCCGAGTGGGAGGCGCTGCGCGAGGCGGCGGCCGGCATCAAGGCCCACACGATGGGCCGCCTCGCCGAGTACCTGGAGGAGTTCGAGCGGAACGCGACGCGCAACGGGGCGGTGGTGCACTGGGCGCGCGACGCCGCCGAGCACAACCGCATCGTCCTCGGGATCCTGCGGGCGCGCGGCGCCACGCGGCTGGTGAAGAGCAAGTCCATGCTCACCGAGGAGTGTGGCCTCAACGCCTTCCTCGAGCACCACGGCGTCACCGTCACCGACACCGACCTCGGCGAGCGGATCGTCCAGCTCGCCGGCATCCCGCCGAGCCACATCGTGATGCCGGCCATCCACCTGCGGCAGGACGAGGTGGGGGAACTGTTCCACCGCCTCCTCGGCACACCCGAGGGGTTGTCGGACCCGACCAAGCTCACCGCGGCGGCGCGGCTTCACCTGCGCGAGCGCTTCCTCGCCTGCGATGCGGCACTGACGGGCGTCAACTTCGGCGTGGCGGAGACGGGGGGGATCGTCGTGGTGACGAACGAGGGGAACGCCGACCTCGGCATCACCCTCGCGCCGCTGCACATCGCCTCGATGGGGATCGAGAAGCTCGTCCCCCGCCTCGAGCACCTCGGTGTCTTCCTCCGGCTCCTGGCGCGCAGCGCGACGGGGCAACCGGTCTCGGCGTACACGACGCACGTTCACGCGCCGCGGCCCGGCGCGGAGCTGCACATCGTGATCGTGGACAACGGGCGGAGCGCGCAGCTCGCGCGGCCCGCGTTCCGCAAGTCGCTCCACTGCATCCGCTGCGCCGCGTGCCTCAACACCTGTCCCGTCTTCCGGCGGAGCGGGGGATACCGCTACGGCTACGTGCTGCCCGGGCCGATCGGGCAGGTGCTCGCGCCGGGCGTGGACGCGCGAGCGCACCGCGACCTGCCGTTCGCGTCGTCCCTCTGCCTGTCGTGCGGCGACGTGTGCCCAGTGAAGGTGGACCTCCCCGACCAGCTCTACCGCTGGCGCCAGCGGCTCGGCGAGGCGGGGCTGGTCGAGTGGTGGAAGAAGGTGGCCATGCCGGTGATGGGCTGGGTGCTGGCGCGGCCGTGGGCGTACGAACTGACCGCGAAGCTCGCGCGTTGGGCATTGCGGCGGTTTCCGCGGCGCCTGCTCGGCGCGCTCGCCGGACCGTGGACCGCTGACCGGGAGCTGCCAGACGCGCCAGCGGAGGCGTTCCGCGACTGGTACCGGAAGCACCGGGGACGGGGGCCGGCGCTGTGAGCGCGCGGGAGACGATCCTCGCGGCGGTGCGGCGGGCGGGGGTGCCGGCGGTGGAGCAGCCGGAGATCCCGGCGGCGTGGCCGGCGGCTCGGGCAGGCAGGGCCGGTCGCGACGCCGGCCAGTTGTCGCTGGCGCTACCGCCCGACGCGGGCGGCGCGGACCTGGTGCGGCGGTTCGTGGAGAATCTGCGGGCCGTCGGCGGGTCCGCGGTCCAACTCCTGGGTCCGGAGGTACTGGCCGTCGCGGCGGCGGCCCAGGTCGCCGCGCTGGTGGAGCCTGGCGGCGGCGTGGTCTCGAGCGTGCCGGGCCTCGCCATCTCGACCCTGACCCTCGGCGCCGAGCCCTCGCGGGAGCGGCTCGACCAGATCGAGTTGGCCGTCATCCCTGGCCGGTTCGGCGTGGCGGAGAACGGGGCGGTGTGGGTGGACGAGGCCGATTTAGTGCACCGCGCCCTGCCGTTCGTCGCGCAGCACCTCGCCATCGTCCTCCCGAAGCGGGAGATCGTGGCCGACATGCACGCGGCGTACCGGCGCCTGCCGCGGCCGCTGCCGGGCTACGGCGTCTTCATTTCCGGTCCCTCGAAGACCGCCGACATCGAGCAGGCGCTCGTCGTCGGCGCACAGGGGCCGAGGAGTCTGGTGGTGTTCCTGGTCTAATGCCGCTGCGGCGGAACCGGCCGCCCGCATCATGACTGATTCTGTTCGGATTCCTGCGGGAATCGCCTCTTGCGTGGTCCCGCGCACTCCGCATCTTCGACTCGATCCTATGAGTACCGGATTCCGGCGGGTGCTGCTCATGGCCCCGCTCACTCTCGCGCTCTCGTGCGGCAGCGAGCCCAACGGCCCCGGGAACGCGGGGCGTTGGGTCCAGGTCGTCACCGGCGGCTGGCACACCTGCGCGCTGACCGGTGCCGGTCTCGTGTACTGCTGGGGCAAGAACGCGTCCGGTCAGCTCGGCGATGGCTCGTCGACCGATCGTGCCGCGCCGGTCGTGGCCGCCACTTCGATCAACTTCCACAGTCTCGTTGCCGGCCTTGAGCATACCTGTGGCCTCACCACCGGCGGCGCCGCCTCTTGCTGGGGCTCGAACTCCGGCGGCCAGCTCGGCGACGGCTCGACGGCCGACCGCTGGACGCCCGCCGCCGTTGCCGGGTTCCAGAGGTTCCGGAGCCTGACGGCGGGCTCCTCCCACACCTGTGGCCTGACGGACACGGGCACCGTCTTCTGCTGGGGCTCTAACCACTACGGCCAGCTAGGAGACGGCTCGACGGCGAACCGCACGGCGATCACCA
The DNA here is from genome assembly GCA_050012655.1 of Gemmatimonadales bacterium. Classification (GTDB taxonomy): domain Bacteria; phylum Gemmatimonadota; class Gemmatimonadetes; order Gemmatimonadales; family JACORV01; genus JADGQW01. The sequence continues at coordinate 2,969 of JBEKGT010000269.1, forward strand.
GCGTCGGGGGCGGCCTGACCTTCAAGGGCGTCGTCGCTGGCGAGAGTCACACCTGCGGGCTCACCGACGCGGGCACGGTCTACTGCTGGGGTGGCAATTCCCGGGGCCAGCTTGGCGACGGCACCACAACGGACCACTCGACGCCTGTCCTGGTCGCGGGAAACGTGACGTTTCAGAGCGTGAGCGCCGGCGGCTCCTCCACCTGTGGTCTTGCTGTCTCGGGTGTCGCGTACTGCTGGGGGTACAATCCGGACGGCCAGCTCGGAGACGGCTCGACCACGAATCGCGCGACCCCGACCGCGGTGGCTGGAGGCCGGGCGTTTCGAAGTGTGACCGTGGGCTCTGCCCACACCTGTGGCGTGACTGCAGCGGGCTTCGCCTTCTGCTGGGGGTTCGGCGTCATCGGGGACGGCACGGACACCTCCCGGATCGTGCCCACGGCGGTCGTCGGTGGCTTGGCTTTCGATAGCGTGGCCGCCGGAGGTTACCACAGCTGTGGCCTGACGGGCTCAGGCGACGTCTACTGCTGGGGCGCCAATGGGAATGGCCAGCTCGGTGTCGGCTCCGGCCTTGCCAACTACGTCGACTACTACCGCCCTGGGCCGGTCTCGGGCGGGTTGACGTTCGCGATGCTGACGTCAGGAAGCTCTCATACCTGCGGCCTGACCAGCGCGGGCGCGGCCTATTGCTGGGGGCCGAACGGCTCCGGTGCGCTCGGCGACGGATCGACGACGAGCCGAATG
>JBEKGT010000270.1:0-3697 GCA_050012655.1 Gemmatimonadales bacterium
CACCGCGGCGGCGTCCGCCTGCGCGGCCCGCTCGCCGGAGCCCGCGCTCCGCACCCGCCGCAGCGCTGAGAGGTCGAAGAGGGTGATTGCGCCGGAGATCCGGAGGTCCGGCGACCGCACGGGACCGATGACCTGACCGTTCGGGTCGAATCCCGGGAGGCTGATCCCGAAAGCCGCGCTGTTCAGCGTGTGCTGTCCGTCGAAGGCGGACCCGCTCACCGCAGGCAGGAGGTCCGCCCGCGCCAGCCGGACGCGCTCGCCGGCCGCAGCCGCCCGCCAGCGAGCCTCGTCGGCGGGGGCGCTCTGCCGCGCGGCCAGCCGGGCCGCGTCGCCCAGCGTGAGCGTCAAGGGGGCGGCCCCTGCGGACGGCTGCTGCGCCGAAAGCGGCCGGTGGACCGCCAGCCCCGCCGCCAGGAGGAGCGCGACGCGCGCCACGGACCGCGCCCGCGGCCGCGCGCCGTTCCGGCGCGCGCCTCGCTGAGGGACGTGACGGCTCCGGCGCCATGCCGCGAGCACCCGCGTCGCCGACGCCGTGAGGGCCGCGAACGCCGCCTCGAGTTCGTCGAAGCGCCGCCGGACCGCCGCCGTCCGCCCGCGCAGGCACGGCCGGGCCCCGTGGACCACCTCGTGGAACGCCTTCCATCGCCCCAGCCGCATCTCCATCGTGCTGGCGAAGAGGTCGTCCGCCACCCGGTAGTAGTCGCGGCGGTCGCCGGGCCGGCGCACGCACTCCAGCATCCCCCGCTGCTCCAGCCGCCGCGCGTCGGAGCTGATGCTCCCCTTGCTCACGGCGAGCCGGGCCGCGATCTCGTCGAGGCACAGGTCCCGGTCGCTCACCAGCAGAAGGCCGAAGATCCGCCCGCCGATGTAGGGGAATCCCTCGATCGCCGTGACACGGGCCATGCGCTCGACGAAGGCGTCGGTCTCGGGATCGCTCGCCGGGGAACGGGGCATCGGACCTGCCTGGTGGAACGTTCAGTACGTATTGAACGGACTGAACGATACACGGGCGGTCAAGGGGGGCCGCACAAATCAGGGGCCAGACGCCCAGACGCCAAGGGAGGCAGGTGGCCGCTCTTGGCGTCCGGGCGTCTGGTACTTGAAACCGGCTTCAGTGGCCAGGGGCAGAATTGAACTGCCGACACCGTGATTTTCAGTCACGTGCTCTACCAACTGAGCTACCTGGCCGCGGCCCGGAAAAGTAGCAGGGGGCGCCTCGCGCCGCCAAGCTGCGGAGTTGCACGAGGGCCGTGCGGCGGCGCCACCCGCCGTCTCTGGCTCCTTGACGTCTGGCCCCTGTCCCCTGGCATCGCTCCCGCCCGCCGTGCCAGATTAGCCCCATGAGCGACCTCCCCAACCTCACCGTCCTCGGCCACCCGCTCATCCAACACAAGCTCGCCCTCCTGCGCGACCGCCGCACGCCGACCAAAGACTTCCGCGACCTCGTGGCCGAGATCGCGATGCTCATGGCGTACGAGGTCACGAAGGACCTGCCGACCGCGCCCGTGGAACTCGAGACACCCCTCGAGCGCACGACCGGCGCGAAGGTGGCGGGCAAGAAGCTGACCCTCGTGCCGATCCTGCGGGCGGGCCTCGGGATGGTCGAGGGGATCTCGCGGCTCGTCCCCTCGGCGCGGGTCGGCCACATCGGCCTGTACCGCAACGAGGAGACGCTCGAGCCGGTGGACTACTACTTCAAGGCGCCGAGCGCCCGCGAGCAGCGCGACTTCTTCCTACTCGACCCGATGCTCGCCACCGGCGGCTCCGCCGTCGCCGCCTGCGCGACCCTCAAGCAGGCGGGCGCGCGCTCGATCCGCTTCCTCTGTATCGTCGCCGCACCCCAGGGGGTCGAGCGGATGCTGCGGGCGCACCCCGACGTGCCCGTCTACGCCGCGGCCCTCGACCGCGAACTCAACGCGAAGGGCTACATCCTCCCCGGCCTCGGCGACGCCGGCGACCGCATCTTCGGCACGAGGTGACCATGACCGAATACCAGGCGATCGTCCTCCTCCTCTCCGGCAAGGCCCGCCAGGATGAAGAGGCGCTCACCGACGAGCTGAACGACCGCCGCCGCGGCGGCTGGGCGCTCTTCCAGCTCGTGCCCCTCTCCCCCCGGCGACTCCTCGCCGTCTTCCAGCGCGAGGGCTGATGCGCCTCACCTCTTGGGGCGCCGACCGCGAAGTGACCGGCTCGATGCACTTCCTCGAGGCCGCGGGGAAGCGCATCCTCCTCGACTGCGGCCTCTTCCAGGGCCGGCGCGCGGAGGCCCACGAGAAGAACGCGACGTTCCCGCTCAAGGCCTCCGACATCGACGCCGTGGTGCTCAGTCACGCGCACATCGACCACGCCGGCCGCCTTCCCCTCCTCGTGAAGCTGGGGTACAAGGGCCCGATCTTCTGCACCCCGGCCACCCGCGACCTCTGCGCGATCATGCTCCCCGACGCGGGGTTCATCCAGGAGAAGGACTTCGAGTTCCTGGCCAAACGGGGCCAGAAGACCGTGGGGGAGCCGCTCTACACCGCGGCGGACGCCACCGCCGTTGCCGACCATATGGTCAGCGTCCCCTACGACCACTCCCTCGACCTCTTCCCCGGGCTGCGGATGACCTTCGTCGAGGCGGGCCACATCCTTGGCTCCGCGTCGGTCGTCCTGGCGATCGACGACCTCGGCAAGCCGAAGCGTCTCGTCTTCTCGGGCGACGTCGGCCGCTCGGGGCTGCCCATCATCCGCGACCCGCAGCCGCCGGCGGGACACACCGACGTCCTCATCGTCGAGAGCACCTACGCCGACCGGATGCACGACTCGGTGGCCGACGCGCAGGAAGAGCTGGCGCAGGCCGTCGGCCGCGTGGCGAAGCGGGGCGGGAAGGTCCTCGTCCCGAGCTTCGCCGTCGGCCGCGCGCAGGAGCTCGTCTACGAACTGCACGGCCTCGTCCGCGACGGCCTGGTCCCGAAGATCCCGATCTACGTGGACTCGCCCCTCGCGGTGAACGCCACCGACGTCTTCCGCCTCCACCCCGAGGCGTTCGACCGCACCGAGCGGCTGGTCCGCGAGTCCGACGAGTTGTTCCGCTTTCCGCTCGTCAAGTACGTGCGCTCCGTCGAAGAGTCGAAGGCCCTCAACTCCCTCCATGGCCCCGCGATCATCATCGCCGCGTCGGGGATGGCGGAGTCGGGACGCATCCTCCACCACCTCCTCAACGGCATCGGCGACCGCAAGAACCTCGTCCTCTTCGTCGGCTTCCAGGCCTCCTACACCCTTGGCCACCGCCTCCAGGCGGGGGAGAAGCGCGTGCGCATCTTCGGCGAGGAGGTGGACGTGCACGCCGAGGTCGCGTCCATCGACGGGTATTCCGCCCACGCGGACCGTGGCGAGTTGCAGAAGTGGGTGCAGGGCCTCGGCGAGCCGCCGCGTGTCGCCTTCGCGGTGCACGGCGAAGCACAGCAGGTCGAGGCGATGGCCGGCCTCCTGCGCGAGGCGCGCGTTCCCGACGTCCGGATCCCGGCGCTCGGCCAGACCTTCGAGCTATAAGCGACAGGGGAATTCGGACAATATCGCTCGTAATTCGGCCCGGCCAGGCAACTCCACGGGTCGCCCGCGGCATCGAAGCTGGTGGCGCCCGTCGTTCAGGCCCCCCTCTGGAGATCCGCCGTCATGCTCGGACCGCTCTTCGCGCTGGCCGCCGCGGTGGCCCTCG
>JBEKGT010000271.1:0-3684 GCA_050012655.1 Gemmatimonadales bacterium
AAGATGTTGTCCAGGGTGAAGGCCTCCTGCGCCGGGCGGGCGGGCTCCCCCGCCGACTCCGGCGGCGGCGCCGGCGGAGCGGGCGGCTCCGGCTGCGCGAACGCCTGGTCGAGGGGCGTCGGGCCCTCGGGCGGCGGCGGCGAGGCGGGCGCGGGGCCCCCCAGGCGCGCCTGCGCGAGACGCCGCAGCCACACGCGCGCCGACTCGGTGCCGAGCGCCGCGGCGCTCAACGCCGGCGGCGGCGCCTCGACGGCGGCCAGCTTCGCCTGGAGCGCGGCGTCCCCCGGGCGCTGCGCCAGCAGCTGGCGATACACCTCAGCCGCCTCGGCGCGGAATCCCTGCTTGAGGTAGAGGTCGCCCATCGTCTCCGTGAGGAGCGGGGCGGGTTCCGCGGCGCTCGGGCTCGCCGCCTCGACGGCCTCGGGCTCGATCGCCTGCATCTGCTTCGCGGACGGACGCGCCATCTCCTCGGCGGGCGTGACGTCCTCCGGCATGATGATCGGCAGGTCGGCGAGGCTCGCCCCCGCCTCCGGCAGCTCGGCGCTCGCGCCCTCGAGGGAGACCGCCGGCGTCGCCGCGGCCGGGATGTCGAAGGTCTCGTCCGCCCCCGGCTCCACGGTGATCGAGTCGAGATCCACCTTCTTCGTCTGCAGCGACGCGCGGCCCGACCAGGCGTCGTCGGTGGGCCCGCCGGTCCACGAGTCCTCGGTCGAGACCGTGTCGGGGGCGACGTGGCCCTCCTGACCGGGGGTCGAGATCAGCTCGGCGGGCTCGGCCAGGCTGGCCTCGTGCTCATGCAGCGCCGACTCGAGGTCCTTCTGGGAGATCGCGCGGCTCGACCGCTCCCCGGTGCCCCACGCCAGCCCCTCGTCGAAGGGCTTGATGTCGAGCTCCTGGGCGGGGACCTCCTCCGATGGGGGAGCGAACTCCGACGGCACGATCCCGACCGACGGCCGCACGATCGTCTCTTTCTCCGGCGCCGTCGGGGGCGCCTCCGGGGGGTGCGGCGGGAGGATGTCGGGGGAGCTGACCCGCACGTCGGCGAACGAGATGTCGGCCGGGGGCGCGCCGAGGTCCGCGGGGAGGGCCGTCATCGGGGCCGTCGGCATCTCCGCGATGGCGCCGCCGAGCCGCGTGAGGTCGGCCTCGGCGTCGGCATTCATCGGGTCGATCTTCAGGAGCTGCTGGAGCCACTGCCGCGCCTGCAAAGGCTCGTTCTTCCGCTCGGCGATCTCGGCGAGGCTCTTGAGGGCGATGATGTTCTCGGCGTCCAGGCCGAGCACCCGCTGGAAGGCGTCGGCGGCACCGGAGTCGTCCTTCTTGTCGAGGAGACACCGGCCGAGGACGATGTGCGCGGAGAGGTAGTCGGGGTGCTTGTCGAGCCCCGCGTGCACCACCTCCAGCGCGTGGTCCACCTGCCCGGCTTTGCGATAGGCGTCGGCGAGCGGCGCGAAGTACCGGCCGTCCGGGTTCTCCGCGTAACGCCGCTCGAGCTTCTCGATTTCACTGGTACCGGCCATGGGGCTCCGCGATGGGTGCGGGGGGAGTCGTGCGAGTATATCCCGGGCCGCCACGGCGTGTCAACAGGAAACCACCTCTCCCGGTTGGCATTGCGCGTTGTCCCGTCTACATTTAGGCCCTCCTGACGACGGAGTGTCGGACCCGATGCTGACGACGTTGCGCGAACGGACGAAAGCCATCATGCTCGTCCTCGCCATAGCCTTCGTAGGGTGGCTGGTCTTCGACGTGGGGATGGGCGTGTCCGGCCGCGGCCAGTACCAAGCCGGCCAGAACGCCGGGACGGTGGGCGGCATTCCGATCCGCTACCAGGACTTCCTGGAGGCGCAGCGCGCCGCCTACGAGCAGTGGCGCCAGCAGAACCCCGGCGCCACCCAGTCGCGCGAAGAGCAGCAGCAGCTCGAGAACGGGGCGTTCGAGAAGCTGGTGCAGGACCGTCTGATGCGGGACGAGTGGCTGCGCCGCGGCATCACGGTCTCCGACCGGGAGATCGTCAGCGCCGTGCAGAACTCGCCGCCCCCCGAGGTGCAGAGCGCCCCAGACTTCCAGAGCGGCGGGCACTTCGACATCGACAAGTGGCGCCGGTACCTGGCCAGCTCGGCGATCCGGACCGAGGACCTGGCGGCGATCGAGGCGCGGTACCGCGACGAGCTGCCGCGGGTGAAGCTGCTCCGCCAGATCACCTCCGACGTGTACGTGTCCGACCCGCAGATGTGGCAGATCTACCGTGACTCACACGACTCGGTGACGGTTCGGGCGCTGGTCGTCCGGCCGGACCAGGCCGTGTCCGAGGCCTCGGTGCGGATCGCGCCGCAGGACCTCGAGGCATACTACCGGACCCACCAGGCGGACCTGCGCCAGCCGGCGAAGGCGTACACGTCGTTCGTGGCCATCCTGAAGCTTCCCCAGAAGATCGACAGCGTCGCCGGCGTGGCGCGGGCGCGCGCGCTGCGGGACTCGATCCTGCGCGGCGCCGACTTCGCGGAGATCGCGCGGCGCGAGTCGGCCGATTCGGCGTCGCGCGCGCAGGGGGGTGCGCTGGGGACGTTCGGCCGGGGCCAGATGACGCCGGCGTTCGAGCGGGCGGCGTTCAGCCTCCCGGTGGGCCAGGTGTCCGAGCCGGTGATCACGCCCTTCGGGGCGCATCTGATCAAGGTCGAGAAGCGCACCGCCGACAGCGTCACGGCGCGGCACATCCTCATCCCGATGACCCGCGCCGGCGCGCGGCTCGACACCCTCGAGGCGCAGGCGGACTCCCTCGACAAGCTGGCGGCGGAACAGACCGTGCGCGGCGCGCTCGACAGCGTCGCCCGGGTGATGCACCTCAGCATCAACCCCGCCCCGGCGGTACTCCAGGGCCAGACGCTGGTGCTGGGCCGGTTCGTCGTCCCCGACGTCTCGGTGTGGGCATTCGAGGTGCATCCAGGGGAGACGAGCCCGGTGATCGAGAACCCGGGCGCCTACTACGTGTTCCGGCTCGACAGCGTGCAGGCGGCCGGCGTGCCGCCCCTGCCGCAGGTCCTGCCGCAGGTCCAGGCGGCGGTGCTGGCGGAGAAGAAGCACGCCGCGGCGGAGGCGATCGCCCGCGACGCCGAGCGCCGGCTGCAGAGCGGCCAGAGCCTGGACCAGGTGGCGCAGGCGCTGCGCCTTCCCGTCGAGACGATCGGGCCGTTCACGCGGACGTCCGGGGTGCAGATCCTCGGGCAGGCCACCGGCGCCATCGGCACGGCGTTCCGGCTCCGCGTGGGCGAGCGCTCGGGGCTGCTCTCGAGCGGCAGCGCCTTCTTCTTCATCGAGCCGACGCGGCTGGTGCGCGCGGATTCCGCGGCGTGGTCGAAGGCCAGGGACCAGCAGCGGATCGACGTGCTGCGCGCGGCGCGCTCGATGCGGGTGCGCTTCTTCGTGGTCGGATTGCGCGCGGCGGCGAACGTGGAGAACCAGCTGGCGCAGCTGCGGAAACGGCCGGCGGCGGCGGCCGCGGCGGACAGCACGCAGTGAGGCGTTGACCCGGGCGGAACGCCGCCCGGCGCGGAACGACGCGAAGGGGTGCCGGGCGATGGCCGCCGGGCACCCCTTCGCCGCGTCTCAGCGGGGACTCAGGCCGGGTTGGAGACCCGGCTACGCCGGGTTGCAGACCCGGCTACGCCGAGTTGGAGACCCGGCTAC
>JBEKGT010000272.1:0-3673 GCA_050012655.1 Gemmatimonadales bacterium
GCTCACGGCCAGCGCGTCCCACACCTGCGGGCTCACCTTCGCCGGAGCCGCTTACTGCTGGGGCTACAACTACTACGGGCAACTCGGCGACGGCACGACCACGCAGCGTCCCAGCCCCGTCCCGGTCGGGGGTGGCCACACCTTCACTGCCCTCGCTGCCGGCTACTGGCACACCTGCGGCCTCACGGCCGACGGGGCCGCCTACTGCTGGGGCTACAATCTCTACGGCCAGCTCGGCGATGGCACTGGCACCAATCGCACTGGCCCCGTCCTGGTCGTCGGCGTGCCCGCGTTCACTGCCCTCGCGCTCGGCTTCGGGGACACCTGCGGGCTCACCAGCTCTGGGGCCGCCTACTGTTGGGGCCAGAACAGCTCCGGCCAGCTGGGAGACGGCACGCTCGTCACGCGCGGAAACCCCCAGCCGGTCGGCGGCGGCCTCACCTTCACCGCCCTCGCTGCCGGCTACTGGCACGTCTGCGGGCTCACCGCTGTCGGCGCCGCCTACTGCTGGGGAGAGAACTCCTTCGGCGAGCTGGGGCGCGGCACCTTCGGCTTGTTCCCGTACCCCGTGCGCGTGGGCGTCCGGCCGGTCGGTTTCGTGGCAGGCATCGGCTTCAGCCCGCCGACCCGGCGCAGCGCCATCCCCGACGTCGGCCTGATGTCCGCGGCGGCAGATGTCGATCGCCAGCGGTCGGGTTCGGAAGTGAGGCGCTAGCCCTCGTGACCCCAAGGTCCCGCTCGGCCCTCGGCCTCTGCCGTCTCGCCGCGCTCCTTGCACTGGGAGGGTGCGCCTGGCGCGGTGCGATCCGCGTCAGCGACGTCACGCCGGAGGCCATTCCGGCGCTCGAGGCCGAGCGGACCGCCCGGCCCGGCGATGCCACGGCGTGGGCGCGCCTGGGCGTGGCCTACTTCATGGCGGAGCGCTTCCCCGACGCGCGGCAGGCGCTCGACACGGCGTCGGCGCGCGACCCGCGGAACGGCATCGCCGCCATCTATCTCGGGATGACGAGCGAGGCGCTGGGCGACTTCCCGGCGGCCCGAGGGTCGTACGAGCGCTTCCTGGCGATGGCGCGCAGCCGGGATCTGCGCGAAACGGCGCGCCTGCGCCTTGCGCTGGTCGGGCGGCACGAACTGGAGTACCAGGCCCGCCTCGCGCTCGCCCAGGAATCCACGCTGGTGAGTGGGCCGCCGGAAGCGAACACCGTGGCGGTCATGCCGTTCTCCTACTCGGGGACGAGCGAGGCGATCCGTCCGCTGAGCCGCGGCTTCGCGCAACTCGTCGTGACGGACCTCGCGAAGAGCCGGCAATTGCGGGTCCTCGAGCGCGACCGGATGCAGGCGATGCTCGACGAGATGCGCCTGTCCGACTCGTCGCAGGCCGACCCCCAGACGGCCCTCCGCAGCGGGCGGCTGCTGCGCGCCGCGCGCGTCGTGCAGGGGTCGCTCACGAATCTGGGGCAGAACCTGCGCGTGGACGCGGCCGTGGTGGACGTCGCGAGCGCGGGGGTAGCGGCCTCGGCGAGGTCGTCGGACGTCCTCGACCGGCTCTTCGATCTCGAGAAGGATCTCGTCCTGTCGATCTTCAACAACCTGGGCATCCAGCTGACGCCCGCCGAACGGGCGGACATCAACCGACGGCCCACCGAGAACCTCCAGGCGTTCCTCGCCTACAGCCGCGGGCTGGAGGCGGACGACCATGGCGATTTCGCCGCGGCGCGCGATGCCTACACCGAGGCGGCGCACCTCGACCCCGCGTTCCGCCAGGCGTCGCAGGGCGCGAGTGCCTCCGCCGACCTCTCCATCGCGGCCCAGCAGACGACGACGCAGGTCGAGGCGTCCGTGGCGCAGAACGAGCGGGTCGAAGGTGCCGGCACGTCGCCGACCAGTGATTCGCAGCGCGCGGCACTGCAAGAGACGACGAACACCGTGACGCCGACGCAGGTGGTTACGCAGGACCGCGAGCAGAACCAGCAGCAGCAACAGCAGTCCCAACCGCCGAGCGCTCGCGATCCGACGGCGGAATCGACGAACACGGAGGGGACGCGTCCCGCGACCGGCACGGTGGTGATCGTGATCCGAAGGCCGCGGTGAGCACGCGGCGGCGGTGGGCGGTGGTGCTCCTGGCAGCGCTGGCGGCCGGCCGGGTGGCGGCCGCGCAGGACGCGCCGTCAGGCCAGGTACGCTTCCTCTCGGGGTTCGAGATGCGAGCCGTGAGCTTCGGCGCGGGCCTCGGCGTGAGGCGGGTGACCGAGATGGCGGTCCCCTTCGGTGCCATCTGGCAAGTGAACCCCCGGTTGACCTTCGACTTCGGCGTCAGTTACGCCAGGGTGACCCGCACTCCCGAGAACGACACCCTCGCCACCGAATCAGTCTCCGGCCTGACCGACCTTCAGGTGCGCGGCGTCTACCAGATCATCCCCGACTTCGTGGTGCTGACGCTCGGGGCCGACGTGCCCACGGGGAAGACGGCCCTCTCGGCAAGGGAGCTGCCGGCCGCGGGCGCGGTGGCCTCCGACCTCATCCCCTTCCCGGTGACGAGCTTTGGCTCCGGCGCGAACGTGACGAGCGGCTTGGCGGTCGCGGTGCCGTTCGCGGGCTGGGCCCTCGGCATGGGCGCCAGCTACCGGATTTCGAGCGGGTACACGCCGTTGGCCGGCGTGGACTCGGCCTACCGCCCGGGCGGTGAGATGCGGCTACGCGTGGGGGTTGACCGACTCGTGGGCCAGGGCCGCGTCTCCCTCGGCTTCACCTACTCGACGTTCACCCAGGACGAGTTCGGTGGGTCCGCCTTGTTCCGGCCCGGCGGCCGCTACATCACGCAGGCGTCGTGGAGCATCCCGCTCAGGAACCTCGGCCTTGACGTGTACGCGTGGGACCTGTACCGCGGCGCCGGCACCGTGTCACTCAGCGGGAGCCGGACGGAGAAGCAGAACCTCCTGGCGCTCGGCGCGATGGCCTCGATCCAGCTCGGCCGCAACCAACTGCGGCCGCAGCTCGAGTATCGGCGCCAGACCGCCGGGACGGATACGATGACCGACGCCGGCACGCTGATGTCCCTCAGCCTCCGCTACGGGTTCCAGTTGACGGACGGCCTGCAGGTCTCGCCGGCGCTCCGCTTCGACACCGGCAGCGTCGTGGTCAATGGCGCTGCGATCAGTCTCACGGGATGGGGCCTGACGCTCGGCCTTCGGGCGACGCTGTGACGTCGCGGCCCGCCGTACTCGTCGCCCTTGCCCTGGGCGTGGTGGGCACCATCGCGGGGTGCCTCGACGCCTTGGCTCCGCACCGCGCGGCGCGCGTCGCGACCGTCGGGCTGGTACCGCTGTTCGGGAGCGTCGCCAGCCACGACGCGATCCCGGCCGACGTCGACTCGATCGTGATCACCATTCACAATCCGCCCGCGCCCGACACCAGCATTGCGCAGCGCATCCTCCCTGGTCAGGACTCGATCGTCCTCACCATCGATATCCCGATCACCGGGGCGGTCGTGGACACCGTCATGATCGGCATGGAGGCGATCCGCACCGGGCCGCCGCCGGAAGTCCTCTACCGCGCCGATGCCATCCCGCTGGCCGTTCGCGTCGGCCAGCCGACGCGGGCGGACTCCATCCGGGCCGTCTACGTCGGTCCCGGCGCCGGGACCCTGCGCGCCATCACGATCACACCGCGCTCG
>JBEKGT010000273.1:0-3664 GCA_050012655.1 Gemmatimonadales bacterium
TGCCGCCATACGTGTCAGCGGTCGAGCAGAAATCGAGCGGCGTCGAGAGATCGAGCCCCGCCGGAGGCGTGCGCCAACGCGCGGGCAGCTCCCACTCGCTCCCCGGGCCGAACGCGTACCAGCGGTCGTACATCCCCGCGAAGGTGGTGAACGGCGGCGCCAGGGTACCGTTGTAGGCGTAGCCCTGCACCACGCCGTCGGTGATGCGCAGGGAGAAGGTGGCGTCGGGGGGCACACCGGTGCCGTAGACCTCGAAGCGCGCGCGGCCGAGCTGCGACACCAGCTCCGCTTCGGCGGCGCCGAGCCGCGCCCGCTCGGCAAGGAACGCCAGGGTGCGGGGCGCAAACGCGACGCCGAGGCGGACCGCAGGGTCGTCCGGCGGCGGGGTGCCAGCCTGGAGGGCCTGGGCGGTGCGGGCCTCCTCGCCGAACACCGAGCCGTCGAGGAGCGCCTGGGCCGCCTCGTCAGCAGTGCGTCCGCCGAGGGCGAGGCGGGTGATCTCGTCGGCGGGGCCGAGGGCGCGGGCGAAGTCGCCGAGCTGGAGCGCCAGCACCCGTCGCTCGAGGTCGTGCGGCTGGTCCCGCAGCGCCAGCAGGCGGCCGCGGAGCACGGGGAGGGACTCGGCGGGTGCGACGCGCAGCCGACCCGCCAGGTACGCCCGCCGCAGCAGCACCGAGCCGGCGCCGCTGTTCACGTTCGCGAAGGCCCCGTAGCCGGGGGCGAGCCGCCGCTTGTCCCGCTGCAGCGCCGCGATCTGGTCGAAGAGCCGGCTGTAGCGCTCGCGGAGCGCGGGGCGCGCCTGGATGCTGTCTCGGAGCTGCCGCTCGGCGTCGCGCTTGCGGGCCATCACCACCGGGTCGTTCAGCGCGTCGAGGCCGCCCGCCGATGCTTTGAGGGAGTTCGACACACCGAACATCCGGTTCCGCATGCCGAGCCGCTCCCCCTCCTCGTGGTTGGCCTCGTACCAGCCACGCATCGCGTCGAGCCGCGTCCGAAGGAACCCCACCGACGCCGGCTCCGAGACGTCGCGGAGGAACTCCAGCTCGCTCATCGTCAGCATCCGGCTGGTGGGGCCCGGGTTGCCGATGACGAACACCGGCTCGCCGGGGCGGATGCCCTGACCGAACCGGAAGTAGTTGTCGGTGTGCAGCGGACGCCCGTCGGCGCCGTAGATACGCAGGATGGTGAAGTCGAGGTCGTACCGCGGGTAGGTGAAGTTGTCGGGGTCGCCGCCGAAGAAGCCGAGCCCCAGCTCGGGGGCCACCACGACGCGGATGTCGGTGAAGCGCCGGAAGACGTACGCCGAGTACCGCCCGCCGTTGTAGAGCGAGATCACCTGCACGAAGACCGAATCGCCGGGGCTGCTGTAGCGGCCCACGATGCGCTCCGCCGCCGCGGCGAACGCGCTGCTGCGGGCCCGCGCGCGCTCCTCGTCCGAGCGGGCGCGATCCAGCGCGGCGAGCACCGAGTCGGACACGTCCTCGATGCCGACGAGCTGGTCGGCGTAGAAGCCGGGCACCCGGCGCTCCGCGTCGAGCGTCGCGGCGTAGAAGCCGTTGTCGAGGAGGTCCTCGCCGGGCCGGCTCACGGCGGCGACGCCGCCGCGGGCGCAGTGGTGGTTGGTCGCGATGAGGCCGTTCGGGGACACGAACGACGCCGAGCAGCCGGGGATGCGGAGCGCGGCGAGGCGGGCGCGGGCGAACCACGCCGAATCGGCGGTGAAGCCGTAGGTCTCGCTGAAGTACCGCGCGGGGGCGTACTCGAAGGTCCACATCCGGCCGGCGTCGAAGCGCCCGGCGCGCACGGTGTCGAGGTTGATGCTCTGGGCGGTGCCGGCCGTTGCGACGGCGGCGAGGAGGGCGCCGAGCAGCGCGGCGGAGCGGAGTGGAGAGCGCATGCGGGATCCCGGGTGCGAGAGGGCGGGCAGCAGGAACCCCCTAAGGTTCTCCAGACATCGCGCCAAGGCAACCCTGCCCCGGCCGCTCGCCATGGGAGCCGCTCTGGCGGAGTCCGCCGTGGGGTCGCAGACTAGACGGCGAGCGGCCGCTATCCACCGCCCTAGCGCACCACGAGGGTCTCATGCCCAAGCCACCCCGGACCCGCGCTGCCTCCCCCGCCTCCTCCCTGATCGAGCGCGCCCCCTTCGGGATGTTCCGCATCTCCGCGGACGGCGCGGTCCTCGAGGCCAACCCCGCGTTCGCCCGCATGCTGGGGTACGAGCGGCCCGCAGACCTGGTCGCGCTGCACGTCGGCCGGGACTTGCTCTCCGACCCCGCGGAGCTGCCGCGGATGCTGGCGGCGTTCGACGCCGGCACCGCCGCGCCCGAGCATGTGACGTGGCGGCGGCGTGACCGCTCGCTCCTCCTCGTCTGGACGACGGGCCACCGGGTGCCACTGTCGCGCGGCGCGGTGGCGTACGACTGCTGGACCGAGGATCTCAGCGCGCACGAGGACGCCGAGGCCCGCTTCCGCGCCCTGGTCGAGCACACCTTCGACCTCGTCGCTCTCTTCGCGCCCGACGGCCGGGTGCTCTGGAGCAGCCCCGGCGCCGTGCCCGTGCTCGGCCACGACCCCGAGGACACGGTCGGCGGGAACCTGGCCCAGTTCCTCCACCCCGACGACCGGGACGCCGCGATGCGGCTCTTCGCGGCGCTCGCGGCGCAGCCCGGCCGCACCGAGCGCGTGACGTTCCGCGGGCGCCACACGGACGGCTCGTACCATCACCTCGAGGCCGTCGCGGTGAATCGCCTCGACCACCCCGCCATTCACGCCATCGTCGTCACCTTCTGGGACGTGACGGAGCGGGTCCGGATGGAGGAGATGCTGCGCGAGAGCGAGGCCTACTACCGCGCAGTCCTCGAGCAGGCCGGCGACGCAATCTTCGTCCTCGCCGCCGGTGGGGACGTGATCACTGCCAACCGGCGCGCCTGCGAGATGTTCGGCTACTCGCCGGAGGAGATCCTCGGCGTCAGGCTCCGGCAGACCTACGTCCCGGAAGAGCGCGACCAGATCCAGAGCCGGCTCGAGCGGCTCGCCGGCGGCGAGACGCTCCAGTACGAGCGGCAGGCGCTCAGGAAGGACGGCACCGTCTTCCCGGTGGAAATCACCGCCCGGATGCTCGAGGACGGGAAGATCCAGAGCATCCTCCGGGATATCAGCGACCGTCGGCGGATCGAGGAGCAGATCCGGCAATCGTCGAAGATGGAGGCGGTGGGGCAGCTCGCCGGCGGGGTGGCGCACGACTTCAACAACCTGCTCACCGCCATCCTCGGCGGGTGCGGCTTCCTCCTCGACGACCCACAGCTCGCCGCCGAGCACCGCCGCGACGTCGAGGAGATCCAGAACGCGGCGCGGCGCGCGGCCGCGCTGACCCAGCAGCTGCTGGCGTTCAGCCGCAAGCAGCTGCTGCAGCCCGAGCTCCTGCCCCTGAACGCGGTGGTCACCGGGGTCGCGCCGCTCCTCCGGCGCCTCATCGGCGAGGACGTCACGATCACGACGGCGCTCGCGGAGAACCTCCCGGACGTGCGCGCCGACCGGAGCCAGCTCGAGCAGGTCGTCATCAACCTGTGCGTGAACGCGCGGGACGCGATGCCGAAAGGCGGCACCCTCTCCATCACCACCGAGGAGGCGGACCTCGACGCCGCCTACGTGGCCGCCCACCACG
>JBEKGT010000274.1:0-3651 GCA_050012655.1 Gemmatimonadales bacterium
ACCGGGACGCAGGCGTCGTTCCTCACGCTGCTCAACGGCGACCACCAGAAGGTGCGGCGCCTCGACACGCTGATCGCGCGGAAGATGAGGTTCGAGGAGGTCGTGCCGGTCAGCGGGCAGACCTACCCCCGCAAGGCCGACACGCTGATCCTCGGCGCGCTGGCCTCCATCGCGCAGTCGGCCTCGAAGATGGCCGCGGACATCCGCCACCTGCAGCACCTCGGCGAGGTGCTCGAGCCGTTCGAGGCGGAGCAGATCGGCTCGTCGGCGATGGCGTACAAGCGGAACCCGATGCGCTGCGAGCGGATCGCGTCGCTCGCCCGCTACGTGATGCACCTGCCGGCCAACGCCAGCGAGACCGCGGCGCAGCAGTGGTTCGAGCGCACGCTGGACGACAGCGCGAACCGGCGTATCGTGCTCCCCGAGGCGTTCCTCGCCACCGACGCCGTCCTCATCCTGGTCGAGAACGTGGCCAAGGGGCTCGAGGTGCGGGAGGCGGTGATCCGTCGCCACGTCCTGCGCGAGCTGCCGTTCATGGCGACCGAGCGGTGCCTGATGCTCGGCGTGGCCGCGGGAGGCGACCGGCAAGCGCTGCACGAGGTCATCCGGCGCCACAGCATGGACGTGGCCCGGGTCGTGGCCGAGGAGGGGGCCGACAACGACCTCCTCCAGCGCCTCGCCGCAGACCCGGCGTTCGGTCCCGCCGACATCGCCACCGTCGCGCGAGACCTCGACCCCCTGCACTACTGTGGCCGGGCCCCCGAGCAGGTCCAGGAGTTCCTGCGCGACGTCATCGTGCCGCTGCTCGGCCGGCTGGCCGACGCCCCCCCCAGCGAGGTCCGCGTATGACCGCCCTGCGCGAGAGCGCCCTGCCCCTCCCCCTCCTCCGGCGCGGCAAGGTCCGCGAGGTCTACCGGGTGGACGCCGAGCGGCTGCTGCTGGTGGCCAGCGACCGGATCAGCGCCTTCGACGTGGTGCTGGACGAGCCGGTGCCCGACAAGGGCGCGGTGCTGACGCAGGTGAGCGCCTTTTGGTTCGGCGCGCTCGCGGCGGCGTACCCGCACCACTGCCTCGCCTCCGACGCCGAGTCCATCGTGCGGGAGGTGCCGGCCCTCGCGCCGCACCGCGCGGCGCTGGCGGGCCGCGCGATGCTCTGCCGCCAGACCACCCCCGTGCCCTTCGAATGCGTGGTCCGCGGCTACATCTCCGGCTCGGCGTGGAAGGAGTACCGGCAGGCGGGGACCCTGGCCGGCGAGCCGATGCCCGCGGGCCTGCGCGAGTCGGACCGCCTCGACCCTCCGGTCTTCTCACCGGCGACGAAGGCGGAGACGGGCCATGACGAGAACGTGACCTTCGCGCACGTCGAGCGGGCGCTCGGGGGACTCGCGCGCACCCTGCGCGAGCGGTCCATCGCCATCTACGAGGAAGCGCGGGCGCACGCCGGTCGCCACGGCATCATCATCGCCGACACCAAGTTCGAGTTCGGCACGGCGACCGACGGCACGCTCCTCCTCATCGACGAGGTCCTCACCCCCGACTCGTCGCGTTTCTGGCCCGCCGACCGCTACGAGCCGGGCCGCGGCCAGCCGAGTTTCGACAAGCAGCCGGTCCGCGACTACCTCGACGGCCTGCGGAAGGCCGGCCGGTGGAACGGCGAGGCCCCGGGCCCGCGGCTCCCCGCCGACGTCGTCCGCGCCACCAGCGACCGGTACCGCGAGGCGTACCGCCTCCTCGCCGGCCGCCCCCTGGAGGTCCGCTGATGCGCATCGCCCCTGAAGGCTGGCCGTTCATCGGGATCGGACTCGCCCTGACCGCCGCGCTCGGCGTGGTGTCGTGGGCGTGGCCGGGCTTCTCGCTGGCCCTGCCCCTCGTCGCCGCCGCCCTGACGGTGTGGGTGGTGGTGTTCTTCCGGGATCCCGTGCGTCCCGGCCCGCGCGGCGACCGGCTGGTCGTCGCCCCCGCCGACGGCCGCGTCCTCTCCGTCGCCGCGGTCGAGGAGCCGATGTATCTTCACGACACGGCGACGCGCGTCTCCATCTTCATGAACGTGTTCAATGTCCACGTGAACCGCTTCCCGGTGTCGGGGGAGGTGGACATCGTCCACTACAACCCCGGCGAGTTCTTCGCCGCGAGCACCGACAAGGCGTCGCTGGTGAACGAGCAGGCGTCGGTGGGCATCGTCGGGCCGCACGGGCCGGTGCTGGTGCGGCAGATCGCAGGGCTGATCGCGCGGCGTATCGTCACCGACGTGGCGCCGGGCGACGCGGCGGTCCAGGGGGAGCGGCTGGGGATGATCCGCTTCGGCTCGCGAGTGGACCTCTTCTTCGCGCCGGCGGCGGTGGTGAAGGTGGCGGCCGGACAGCGCGTGCTGGCGGGGCAGACCATCATCGCGGAGTACCCGACGTGACGGACCCAGCGGGACGGACCGGCGTGCGGCGCGCGATCATCATCATCCCGGGTGCCTTCACGTCCGGGAACCTCTTCTTCGGCATCTGGTCCATCGTGGAGGCGTCGCGGGGCGAGTTCGAGCGCGCCGCGTGGTTCATCGTGCTCGCGGCGGTGCTCGACGCGCTCGACGGCCGGGTCGCGCGCCTCACCCGCACCGGTAGCGACTTCGGCGCCGAGCTGGACTCGCTGGTGGACGTCATCTCGTTCGGCGTGGCGCCCGCGCTGCTGCAGTGGCACTACCAGTTCAACCGCGGGGAGATGGGGTGGCTCCTGCCCTTCATCTTCATCCTCGCGGTAGCGCTGCGCCTGGCGCGCTTCAACATCGAGCAGGCGGGACACGCCAAGTCCCAGTTCTTCGGGCTCCCCTCGCCGGCGGCGGGGATGACCATCGCCACGATGGTCCCGTTCATGGGCACCCCGTTCTTCGTGGAGCACCTCAGCCATCTCCCGTGGCACCTCCTCACCGCCGTGCTGATGGTGCTCATCTCGCTCCTGATGGTGAGCCACGTCCCCTATCCGGCGGGGCCGGCGGTGGGCCTGCGCGATTGGCGGGGTCGCATCGGCTTGGTGTTCGTCCTCGCCTGCATCACGGCCGCGCTCCTCGTCCCGGAGTACTTCTTCTTCCCGATGGCGATCGCGTTCATCGGCTTCGGGCTGCTGCGCGCGGTCCTCTACGGCTACCTCGACCTGTTGCCGGAGCGCGGGCCGATCCACGACGAGTTCGCAGGGAGCGACGTGATCGAGGAGCGGCGGGCGGGGCGGCGGATATTCCGCAACCCCCTGCGCCGCACGCACCACCCCGCCGGCCACCGCGAGGAGCATTGATGCGCTTCCGGGTCCGGGTGCGGATCATGCCGCGGCAGGCGATCCTCGACCCGCAGGGCCAGGCCGTCGCGCACGCCCTCGGCTCGCTCGGCTTCGACGGGGTCGCCGCGGCGCGGGTGGGGCGGACCATCGAGCTGGCGCTCGACGCCGCCGGGGAGGCCGACGCGCGCGAGCGGGCGAAGCGGATGTGCGAGCGACTGCTCGCCAATCCGGTGACCGAGGACTTCGTGGTGGACGCCGCGGAGGCCGGAGGGGACGCGTGAAGGTCGCGGTGGTCCGGTTCCCCGGCTCCAACTGCGACGCGGACGCCTGGCACGCAGCGCAGGACGCGGGGCACACGGTGGAGTACGTGTGGCACCGCTCCACCGACCTGTGCGG
>JBEKGT010000275.1:0-3647 GCA_050012655.1 Gemmatimonadales bacterium
GGCCGCCTCCACGGCGAGGGCCCGGCGGCCCGATCCCACGCCGGGATCCACCACCGCGAGATGCACCGTCCCATCTGGGAACGCGCGCCACGTCCGGCCGAGGAGGTACGCCGCCTCGGCGACGTCCCCAGGGGGGATTTCGTGGGTCACGTCCACCAGCGTCGCGCCGCCCGCGCGCGCGAGGAGGGCGCCCTTCATCTCCGCCACGTAACCGTCGGCGGTCCCGAAGTCGGTGAGGAGCGTGACGATCATTCTCACACCCTCGCTTCCCGCCAGCGCTCGCTCCGCCAGAGGAGGGCCATCGCGATCCCCCGTCCCATCGCGGTGAGCGAGATGGCCCACCAGACACCGGCGAGCCCGAACGCCCCCGCGAACCACGCGCCGAGCGGGATGCGCGCGGCGGTGAGGCAGGTGGACCAGAGCATCGGCTGGAGTGTAAAGCCCGCGCCCCCCATCGCCCCTTCGAGCACAATCTCCACCGCCATCGCGAGCTCCGCCACAGCGATGATGCGCAGGTAACTCCCGCCGTTCGCGATGACGGCGGGATCCCTGGTGAAGATGCCCACCAGCGTGTCCGGGAAGGCGAGGAACGCGATCGCCGGGAGGGCCGCCGCGGTGAGCGCATATCCCGTCGTGAGCCATCCGGCGCGCCGCGCGCGGTCCGGCCGAACGGCGCCGAGGTTCTGCCCCACGACGGCCGCCGCGGCGAGGGCGAACCCCGTGGCGGCCATGTACGCGACGCCCTCGAGCTTGTGGCCCACGCCGAGGGCCGCCAGGGCCGGCGTGCCGAAGCGGGTTGTGATGCGCGTGAGTCCGATGTACACCAGGCTGAAGATGACACCGGTCGCCGCCGTCGGCGCGCCGATGCGCATCACCGCCAGTGCCGAGCGCCAGTGCCACACCGACACCCGCACCAACCGCCGCCGCACCAGGAACACGATCCCGAGCACGAGGGTAAGGCCACGGGTGGTGACGGCGGCGATCGCGGCGCCCGCGATACCGAGCGCGGGGAACGGCCCGGCGCCAATGATCAGGAGGGGGTCGAGTCCGAGATTGACCAGCACCGACGCGCCAAGGAGGATGAGCGGCGTGCGCGTGTCGCCCGAGGCGCGGAACGTCGCCTCGGTCGCGAAGTACCCGAAGATGAACGGCGTGCCGATGAGGTATGTGCTGAGGTAGAGGCGCCCGAGCTCCGTGACCTCGGGCGGCGTCCCCATCGCCGCGAAGAGCAGCGGGAGGCCGATCCACCCCGCCGCGGCGACGAAGACGCCGCCGACGAGCCCCACGGCGAGGGTCGTGCCGGCAGCCACCGCGGCGAGGCCGTGCGCTCCCTCTCCGTGGCGGCGCGCCGCCACCGCGGTGAGGCCCACACCGATCATCTCCCCCAGCGCGGTGAGCATCCACACGGCGAACCCGCCGGTCGAGATGGCGGCGAGCGCGGCCGGCCCCAGGATCCGGCCCACCCAGAAGGTGTCGATGAGGAGGAAGATCAGTTGCAGCAGCGCGGCCGCGACGGCGGGACCCGCCAGGCGGACGATCGCCGCGGAGAGGCGGCCGCTCGTCAGGTCGGTCGTGCAGGCGGCCGGCGCCGCAGTCACGGCGCGGGCTCGCCCCCGCCGAGGGGACGTCGGAAGATCGGGTTGTCGGGGAACTCATCGGCGAGCTGGCCGATGAGGCGGAGCCCTTCCTCCCGGAGCGACGCGTCCCGCTCCCCCTCGCGCAGCAGGACGTTGGCGTAGACCCAGCGCCCCTCCGTGCGCGCGAGGTCGCCCTCGGCCAGGACGCGCCGGAACAGAGCCATCGCGTGATCCACGTCGCCGCCGCCGAGTCCGATGATGCGCGCCACGAGCCGCGCGAGCGCGCTGGCGCGCGCCAGGCCGTACTCGTACACCGCGAGGCCGAGGAGGCAGTCGGCGCGGGTCGAGTCGAGGGCGAAGGAGCGCTCCAGCGCGGACCGCATCCGTCCCGCTTCGCGCGCCGCGCGCCACCACCTCCCGAGCAGGTCCGCCTGCCGCGCGCGGTACCCGATCGCGGTCCCCAGCCAGAAGTACGCCGCCGCCTTCGTCGAGTCGTCGCCCGCCTGCTGCACCAAGGCGGTCGCCCGCGCAGCCCCCTCGGCGAGGAGCGCGTCGATCGAGTCCGCCAGGAAGGCGTCCTCTTCGCGCGCGTTCCCCCACCAGATCAGCGCCGACGCGGCGAGCGTCGGGCCGATGGGGTCGCGGGGACGGGATTCGGCGAGACGGGAGAAGTACAGATGGGCCGCCGAGAAGCGACCCCGGTAGATCAGGTCCTGCCCCGACGCCGCCTCGGCCGGCGACACCCACTCCTGGGCGTGGAGCGGGGCCGCCGTGGCGAGCGCGCCGGCCAGCAGCGCCAGCGCTAGCCGACGATGACGGGGAGCCGGACCGACTGGCTGCCGACCTGCTGTTGCACCGCCTCCGCGAGGCCCTGGAGCGAGCGGGCCGCCGCGCTGTCCGGAGCGCCCACCACCACGGGCACCCCCGTCTCGCTCAGGTCCGGCATCCCGGCCTGCAGCGGTATCTCCGCCAGGAGCGGCAGGCCGAGTTCGTCGGCCAGGCGCTTCCCCCCGCCGCTCGCGAAGATCGCGGTGCGCTCGCCGCAGTGCGGGCAGGCGAAGTACGACATGTTCTCGACGATCCCCAGCACCGGCACGCCCACCTTCTCGAACATCTTCGCGCCCCGCAGCGCGTCCCCCACCGCCACCTCCTGCGGCGTGGTCACGATGAGGGCGCCGTCCAGGTGCACCGACTGCACCAGGCTCAGCTGGGCGTCGCCGGTGCCCGGCGGCAGGTCCACGATGAAGTAATCCAGCTGTCCCCATTCGACGTCGGTCAGAAACTGCTGAATGATCTTCTGAATGATGGGACCGCGCCAGATGGCCGCCGCGTCCCGCTCGACGATGTTGCCGAGCGACATCACCCGCACCCCGTGCGCCAGGACCGGCTGGATCTTCCCCTCGACCACCAGGGGCTGCTGGCCGGCGATGCCGAACATCCGCGGGATGTTCGGCCCGTACACGTCGGCGTCCATCAGCCCCACGCGATGCCCCGCCGACGCCAGCGCGACCGCCAGGTTCGCCGACACCGTGGACTTGCCGACGCCTCCCTTGCCGCTCGACACCGCCACGATGTGCCCGAGGTGCGGCAGCTGGCGCGACTCCGGAGCCTGCCTCGGCTTGGCGACCGGCGCGGCCGGCGCCATCCCCGGCTGGGGCGGCGCGTGCCGCGGCGCCTCGCCCGCCGCCGGGTCGTGTATGTCGAGCTTCACCCCCGTGACGCCCTCGACGTCCTTCAGCGCGGCGCGGATCTCCCGCGGCAGTGTCGCCGGGTCCTCCTGCCGCAGCAGCACCGTGAGGTGCACCTTGCCGCCCTCGTGCACGTGGACGTCGGCGACCGTCCCCGCGGAGATGACGTCCTTCCCCACCCGCGGGTTCAGCACACCGGTCAGCGCGGCCGCGACCCGGGCCTGCACGGGATCGTGAGCCACGGGCTAGATCGCCTCGACCGTCTTCACCACGGGCACCGACGCCTTCAGGCGCGACTCGATCCCGTTCTTCAGCGTCATCATGGACGCGGCGCAGCCCACGCAGTGCCCCTTCAGCCGCAGCTGCACCACGCCCTCGTCCT
>JBEKGT010000276.1:0-3628 GCA_050012655.1 Gemmatimonadales bacterium
CCCGCAGGCGGCGGACTCGGTCGTCGCCAAGTGGCGCGCGTCGTCCCCCGTCGCCGACCTGGACCGCTGGCGGTCGCCCGTCTTCCTCGTGCACGGCGACGACGACCGCAACGTCTCATTCGCGCAGACGGTGGACCTCACCCGGCAGCTGCGGCGCCGCGGGGTCGAGGTGCACGAGCTGGTCTTCCCCGACGAGGTCCACGACTTCCTGCGCCACGCGCACTGGGTGGCGGCGCTCAGCGCCGGGGCGGACTTCCTGGTCGCGAAGCTGATGGGGGCGGGGAACTGACAGGGAACAGGGGCTAGACGCCAAGACGCCAAGTCAGACGGACAGGGGCCAGACGCCAAGACGCCAAGAGGTAGGCGGCTCTCAGGCCGACGCGAACAGGTCTATCTGGGGCGGGACGAAGGGGAGGCCCATCGCCTGGAGGACCGCGTCCACCCATCCCGGGCGGCCGGCGGCGTCGAGGCGGTGCGCCTTCACGTGGAACGCGTCGATGAGCGTGTCGAGGACGGCGTCGATCTCGAGCTGGAAGGTCTGGCTCACGTCGCGGGTGCCGTCGAACGAGGGCGCCTGCAGCACGGGGACCTTGAAGAGCCCGTCGTAGCTCCCGATCCACGAGCGGACCAGCGCATCATAGGCCGGCTGCCGGCCGACGCGCGCCACCAGATAGGCGTAGTTGTCGAGCACCGAGCGGTCGCAGATGACCGCCTCGTACTGCTGGTGCGCCGCGATCTCGTCGGCGATCTGCGTGTGGAGGATCCAGGCCTGCGCCTCGAGCGTCGTGTCCTGGTTGATCGGGAGGGGGCAGCGCCGCGCGACCTCCTTCACGATGTCCACGCCGAGGTCGAGGCGCTTGAGCCGGGAGGCGAGGTCGAAGCAGAGCGTCGTCTTGCCGACGCCGTGGGAGCCGATGAACGCGATCTTCACCTTGGAGCCCTTCCCGGCCGGTGCGCTCATACGTCAATCATGTCCTGGCCGGCGCCGGCCCGCCACACCCCTTGGCGTCTTGCCGTCTGGCCCCTGGCTCCTGTGATCACGTCACCACGTACTCCGGCCCGCTCCCGCCTTCGGGAGGCGTGAGTCGGCCGCCCTTCGCCGTGATGGCGCCGCACTGCACGCAGTTCGTCGCGTTCACGACAAGCACCCGCTTCCCGGCCGCGTCCGTCCCCCACTCGTAGACTTCCGCGGGGCACATCCGGATCCACGCCTCCCCCACCGCCTCGGGGACGTCGGTCGTCACGCGGAGGTGGTTGGGCTGCGTGTCCCGGGTCCGGTTCCCGCTCGCGTAGACGCTCGAGAGCTTGTCGAACGTCGTGGTTCCATCGGGCTTGGCGTAGGTGCGGCCGCTCGGGGCGACGGGATGCTCGGCGTCCGCCTCGGCGCCGAAGCGCCACCCGGGGAACACGCCCGCGGTCGCCATCATGAGCCCGGCGAGCGCACCACCCGCGTACAGCCCCGCGCCGAACGCCTGGCGTACGTTGCGCACCCGGTAGAGGTCCTGCGCGATGAAGCTGCGGCGCACCGCGGTGTCATAGGCGTCGAGCACGCCCGGCGCGCGGAGGTCCCTCCCCGCCGCCAGCGCCTCGAAGATCGCCTCCGCCGCCAGGATCCCCGACCACATCGCGTAGTGGATGCCCTTGAGCGCGGGCACGTTCACGAAGCCCGCGGCATCGCCGGCGAGCACCGCGCCCGGCACCGCAAGACGGCGGGGCAGGGCGTAGTAGCCGCCCTCCGGGATAGTCTTCGCGCCCCATCCGCGTTCGTGCCGCGTCCCGCCGGCGAGGATGCCCTTCACCAGCGGGTGGAGCTTGAACTCCTGCAGGAGGTCGTGCGGCGAGAGGGAGGCGTCGGCGTAGTCGAGACCCACCACCAGGCCAAGGGACACCTGGTGCTCCCCCAGCGGGTAGAGCCAGGTGCCGCCGAACTCGCGCCACCTCGCCGCGCCGCGGAGGGGCCAGCCGAGGGTGTGGATGACGCAGTCCAGGGGGCGCGGGACCTCCCAGACCTCTTTCACGCCAAGCGAATAGACCTGCGGATTCGGTCCGCGGATGCCGAAGCGCTCGATGAGCGTCTGCGCGAGGTGGCCCGTCACCCCTTCGGCGAGCACCGTGGTCTGCGCGCGCACCTCGACGCCGGGCTCGTGGTTGGGCAGCGGTGCACCGTTCCTGTCGAGCCCCTTGTCGCCGGTGCGGATGCCTTGGACGGCACCATCCTGTATGAGCAGTCGCTGCCCCACCGTCTCGTTCAGCAGCGTCACACCGAGCGCCTCCGCGCGCTCCCCCATCCACCGCGCCACCTCGCTCAGAGACGCGGTGAGGTTGCCGTGGTTATTCAACGTGGGCGGCATGGGGATGCGGATCGATCCGGCAGGCGTGAGAAGGTACACCGCCTCGCGGTCGACGCGCGTGCGCACGGGCAGGTCGGAATCCGGCACGCCGGGGAAGAGCTTCCGGAGGGCGACCGGATCGATCACCGCACCGGATACGGCATGCGCTCCGGGGTACTTCCCCTTCTCGACGACTGCGATCGGCACCTCGCCGAGCGTCTCCTTGACGGCGGGCGCGCCGTCGAGGAGCTGCGCGAGCCGGATGGCACCCGCCAGGCCCGCGGGCCCCGCGCCGACGAACAGCACGCCGACGTCGATGCGCTCGTTAGGCCCGGCGGCCGGCGCGGCGACGAACTCCTGCGGATCGAACGGCGGCCGGTACCGGGCCGGGATGCTGCTCACGCCACCCTCCACGCGACGGGCCGGGGGATCGGAACGGGGGAAGGTAGCGCCGCCACGGGGCCTCCACCAATATTCGGCGGTGACGCACGAGCCCGACGGTCCGACACGGAAGGCCCTGGACGAGGGCGCGCGGCAATCGCATGAGGCCCTCACGCCTTCGGTGCGGGATCCGGCGCACGTCGTGCTCTGGCGTCGCCACAAGTGGAAGATCCTCAGCCTGCTGTTCCTGCTCCTCACGGAGCTGTGCCTCCTCCTGCTCGGCAAGTCCCTCGCCATGGGGCCCGGATGAACGCCTTCCGCACCGTCACGCGCGGCCTCGTCGCCGCCATCATCCTCCTGTGCGCCGCCGGCCTCGTCTCGGCGCAGCAGGCCTATCGCACGCCGCCGCAGGTGGTGGTGGACATCCTCGACGCGCCGCCGCCCCCGGCCACCCTCGTGAGTCCCGACCGCGCATGGCTGCTCCTGGCCGACCGCGCGGCGATGCCGACCATCGCCGAGATGTCGCAGCCAATGCTGCGGCTCGCCGGCGACCGGATCAACCCCGCGACCAACGGGCCCTTCCGCGCACTCAACTTCACTGCGCTGCGGCTCGAACAGGTGTCCGACGGCGCGACGCGCGTCTTCCCGACTCCCGCCGGCGCGAAGATCGGCTACCCGATGTGGTCCCCCGATGGGCGGCTCGTCGCCTTCACGGTCACCGGGAGCGAGGGCATCGCCCTGTGGGTGGCCACCGTCGCCACCGGCCAGGCATTGTCTCTCACCGGCCCGGTACTCAACGCCACGATCGGGGCGCCATGCTCCTGGATGCCCGACGCCACCGAGCTGCTGTGCCGCTTCGTGCCGGACGGACGCAGCGCTGCGCCCGTCGCCTCGCGGGTGCCGCCCGGCCCGCACGT
>JBEKGT010000277.1:0-3615 GCA_050012655.1 Gemmatimonadales bacterium
GGTGATGCTGGCCCCGCCAGAGGACGGGAGGTCCACGACGAGCGGGGGCCCGCCCCATGCGAGCGCGCCCCGATGGCCCAGCGTCCAGGGAGGGCGCTCCCGGGTGCGCAGTATCCCCAGCACGTCGGTCTCGGGCACCGCGACCGCTTGGAGGCGCGGCGTCCCGTCCGGTCCCGGGTACGCCGAGACGGTGACGGTCCACAGGCGCGGTCGCGTCGTGTCGGGCACCGCGCCGTCGAGCCACCCGCCGAGGAGCGCCGGGTCGCTGCTCCACGCGGAGAGGCCGGAGAGGGCGCTGCCGAGGGTATCGAGGCCGCCGGCGTCCGCGGAGCCGCGCGCGGCAAGGGGCTGCGACGCCACGCCGGAGACGCCCAGGCCCGCGCGCGTGTAGCGATCGGCGAGGTCCCCGAGGGCCAGCTCGACGGCCCGCTCGGGCCGCCCTCCCCATGCCTGACGGACGACCGGCGCGACGTACCGCCCGCCGACGGCGACGATGCCGAAGACGCCCCAGATCGCGAGCAACCCGCCGCCGCCCCCCCAGCGCAGGAAGAGCACGGTGAGGGCCGCGACGACCAGGCCCACGGCGCCGAGCGCGGTGGATGCCGGTATCCGCAGCGCGCGGTCCACGGCGGTCAGTGCTCCCACGTCGCTGCCGCCCCCGCCGACGAGCTGGTACGCATCCACCTGGAAGCCCCACGCCACCACCAGCGCCAGGGCGGCGAGGAGCGCCACCAGGTGCGCCCTCGCGTGCGGCGTGACGGCCAAGTGGCGGCGCCGCACGATGAGGCTGCCGGTCAGCGCATAGAGCCCGCCCGCCAGGAGGAGGGCCACCACCACTTCGATCACCGCCATGAGGTGCAGCATCTCGATCAGCGGGAGGCGCGCCAGATAGAAGGACGCGTCGCGCCCAAGCACCGGTTCCGGGAGGCCGAAGGGCACTGCGGCGCGGAAGAGGGCGACGAAGTCCGCGAGGTCGTGGAAGGTGATCGCCGTGAGGAGACCCAGGGCGGCGGCGACGAGGGCCGCGATGCCGCGCAGGACGCGGCGCGGGACGGCCTCGGCGATCTCCAGGTTGCCGATGCGGCGCGGCAGGTGCACCGAGCCGATAGAGAGGTAAATGACGGCGAGCTGGATCCCGTACCACGCCGTGGCCGCGAGGAACACCAGGCCCTGCCACAGGAGGCGGTCGGCGATCACGCGGGAGAACTGGGCCCCGAGCCCGAGGTCCGCGTACCAGAGGGCTTCGGTGTACCGCACCGCGATCCACCGGCCGCCGAAGAGGGCCAGCAGCACGCCCGCCACGGCCGCCACGGCGACATGGGTCCGGCTCATGACGCCTCGATGCGCACTCCCTCGGCCGCCAGCACGCGGAACGCCTCGTCGCGGATGCGGGCGAGCCCCTCGGCGGTGCGGGCCTCGAAGCGCATCACCAGGATCGGCTGGGTATTGGAGGCGCGGATGAGGCCCCATCCCTCGGGGGTGCGCCAGCGCACGCCATCGATCGTGATCGTCTCGTACCGCGCGCCGAAGTACGCGGCGGCCGCGGCGACGAGGGGGACCTTCTGCGCCTCGGTGCAGTCCACCCGGATCTCCGGGGTGGAGACGTACCGGGGCATGTCGGCGACGAGCGCCGAGAGGGGGCGGTCGGTCCCGGCCAGGATCTTGAGGAGGCGGGACGCGGCGTAGAGCGCATCGTCGAAGCCGAGGTAGTCGGGCGGGCCGAAGAACATGTGCCCGCTCATCTCGCCGGCGAGGGACGCCCCCGTCTCCTTCATCCGCTTCTTGATGTGGGAGTGCCCCGTCATCCACATCGTGGGGCGGGCCCCCACCGCCGTGAGCGCCTCCCCGACCGCGTCGGAGCATTTCACGTCGTAGATGACCTCCTGCCCCGGGCCCACGCGCTTCGTCAGGTCGCGGCCGTAGAGCACCAGGAGCTGGTCGCCGAAGAGCACGGTGCCGTGCTCGTCCACCGCGCCGATCCGGTCGGCGTCGCCGTCGAACGCGATGCCCAGCTCGGCGCCGCGGGCGACGACTTCGCGCCGGAGGTCCGCCAGGTTCTTGAGGACGGTGGGATCGGGATGGTGGTTCGGGAAGGTGCCGTCGGACTCGCAGTAGAGCTCGATCACATCGGCGCCGAGGGCGCGGAGGAGCTGCGGGCCGGCGATGCTCCCCGTGCCGTTGCCGCAGTCCACGACCACCCGCACCGGCCGGGCCAGGGGCCCGATGCGGAGCACGATCTCGGCCCGGTACGCCTCCAGGACCTCGTGCCGGGACACGCGTCCTTGGCCGGCCGTGAAACGGTCCCCCTCGATGCGCTGGCGGAGCGCCTGGATGTCCGCGCCCGCGAGGGGGAGGCCTCCCAGGACCATCTTCAGGCCGTTGAACTCCGGCGGGTTGTGCGAGCCCGTGACCTGCACGCCGCCGTCCGCCTGGAGGTGGTGGATGGCGAAGTAGAGGACGGGCGTCGGCACCAGCTCCACGGAGAGGACGTCGGCGCCGGTGGCGGCGAGCCCCTCGATGAGCGCCGCGAGGAGGTCGGGCCCGCTCGGGCGGTTGTCCCGCCCCACGACCAGGCGGGGGGTGCGGCCGAGCCGCTCCCGGGCCTCCGAGCCGACGGCGCGGCCCACGGCGCGGGCGACGTCGGGGGTCAGGTCCGCCCCGACGATGCCGCGGATGTCGTACTCTCGGAAGATGACGGGGTCGATGCGCATGGGATGGTGGTTGGGGTGGGGGCGCCGCGAGGGAGCGGCGCCCCGGGAAGTCACCTGGGGGCCGGAGGCATCCCCTCGGAGATCGGGACGATCTCGTTGGGGAGGAAGCCGCGCGCGCCGGTGCGCGCGGTGTCGAGGAGACGGCTGGGCCAGAGGCCGAACACGATCAGCGCCACGCCCACCGCGGCCAGGACGCCGCGCATCACGCGTGGCACCGAGACGTCCGCGTGGACCTCCGCGTAGAGCCGCGGCTTCATGTACATGGCCATGATCACCGGCAGATAGTAGCCCGCCGACACCACGCTGGCCAGCACCATGATCGTGGCCAGGAGGCCGTAGCCGGCGCCGATCGCCGACGCCAGGATGTACCACTTCCCGATGAACCCCGCGGTGCCCGGGAACCCGAGCAGCGAGAGGAGGAAGATGGTCATCAGCAGCGCGAGCCACGGGTGGGTCTCGGCGAGGCCGGCGAGGTCGTCCGCGGTCACGGTTCGCTCCCCGTCCCTGCCCTTGTAGATGAGCACCGCGAACGCGCCCATGGTCATCAGCGTGTAGAAGAGCAGGTAGTAGAGGAACGCCGCGGCGCCCCCGACGGAGCCGCTCACCAGCGCCGTGAGAAGGTAGCCCGCGTGCGCGATGCTGGAATAGGCGAGCATCCGCTTGAGCGACTTCTGGGACAGCGCGACGAGGTTGCCGACGACCATCGTAGCCGCGGCCATCCACCAGACCACGGGGCTCCACGTGGTGTGGAGGAGCGGCACCGCGCGCAGGAGGACCCGGATCAGCGCCGCGAACGCGGCGGCCTTGGTCGAGGCGGCGAAGTACGCGGTGACCGGCGTCGGCGATCCGTCGTACACGTCCGGCGTCCACATGTGGAACGGCACGGCCGCGACCTTGAACCCGA
>JBEKGT010000278.1:0-3576 GCA_050012655.1 Gemmatimonadales bacterium
GGCGGCCAGCGCGCCGAATGCCGTCGCGTCGTTGCCGGCGATGATCATCAGCGGCTCGGTCGCGACCGGCGCGAGACGCACGTCGCCGCGCCGGTACCGCGAGGCGATCTCGGCGCCCGCGGCGAGCGCGGCCACGTTGGAGGCGACGACCTTCTCCCCCTTCTTCGCGAACCGCCGGCCGATCGCCTTCACGAAGCCGTCCGTCGGCAGGTTCAGCGCGCCGGCGAGCACACCCACCGCCACGATGTTCTTCGCCAGCGCCGTGCCCGCCTTGTCCACCGCGAGTCGCTCGAAGGGAATGCGGCGCACGCCGGCCTTCAGCGCTTCCGGGAGCGGAACGTCCTCTTCGGGCGTTTTGTCCTGCTCGTCCACGAAGATGATGGTCTCTGCGTTCGGGACGAGTTCGCTGCGGAACCGTGCGTAATCGGCCCAGTTGAACGCGATCAGGACGTCGAGCTCGTCACCCTGCGAGAGCACCGGCTCCGAGGAGAGACGCAGCCGGATCGAGGACTCGCCGCCGCGGATCTGCGGCCCGAAGGACTTCACCAGCATGCCGAAGAGGCCTTGCTGGGCGGCGACATTGAGCGCAATCTCGCCGGCGGAAACGACCCCGTCGCCGCCCGCTCCCGCCATCCCAACGACCAAGTCCTTGCGAGACATCATCTTCCTCCCGTCGGCCAGGTCTCCATACAGCCTGGTCGAATGACGATAATCTAACTCGTCTTACTGCGCGTAACCAATCGGCTATATCTTCGGTGCCTATGGGCAACCGCCGTGCCACGCCGCCGCCTGGCGCTATCCGTTTCCCCCGGGACGCCTGGGCGCTCGCAGCGCTGGAGCGTGCGGGGGTATTGCAGGGGACAGAACTAGAAGCGGTGCGGCAGGCGGACACCGAGTGGGTCGCGACGGCGGCCGTGCGCTACGGCGCGGCGAGCGAGCAGGTGGCGGCGGTGCTGGCGAAGGCGGCCCACGTGAGCGTGGCGGACCTTGGCCAGCTCGACCCGGCGGCGGCGCACTTCATCCCCGAGAACGTGGCGCGGCAGTACGTGGCGCTCCCGCTGTCCGCGACGAGCCGCGCCATCCGCATCGCCAGCGCGAACCCGGTGGACCTCGACGCCGAGCAGGCGCTGGGCTTCGTGGCCGGCCGCCAGGTGGAGTATCAGTACGCCCTCCCTGAGGAGATCCTGCACTGGCTGGACGCGGTCTACCGGCCGGAGCGGCCGATCGACCGGCTCCTCAACGGGCTCGGGTCCACCGCGACGGTCGTGTCCGCGGGGGACGCGCGCGCGGGGGCCAGCTCGAGCGGCACGGACACGCCGGCCGCGAAGCTCGTCGAGGCGACGATCGCGGACGCGGTGAAGGAACGCGCCAGCGCCATCCTCTTCGAACCCAAGGAGCAGAGCCTCCTGGTCCGCTACCGGGTGGACGGCGTGCTGCGTGAGGTGATGCGTATCCCGCTGGCCACCGCTGGATCGGTGGTGCGGCGCCTCAAGGTCCTCGCGAAGCTGGACATCGCCGACCCGCGGCATCCGCACGACGGCCGCGCCTCGGCCACGGTGGACGAAAAGGTGTGGGAGCTGCGCATCTCGACCGTGCCCGTCGGGAGCACCGGCGAGAAGGTGACGGTCCGGCTCGTGGACGCGCAGGCCGGCATCCCCACGCTCGCCCAGCTGGGTTTCGCGCCCGACGAGTTGGCGGCGCTCGAGAAGCTGTTGGCGCAGCGCGCGGGCATCGTGCTGGTGACGGGGCCGGCGGGGAGCGGCACGACGGCGACGCTGTACGCGGGGCTCGAGCGGGCCCGCGCGGCGGGTGCCAGCGTCGTGACGGTCGAGGACGAGATCGAGTACCAGCTGAGGGACGTGACCCAGATCGTGGTGACCGAGGCGAAGGACTCCCCGTTCGCCATCGGGCTGAAGGCGGCGCTCAAGGAGACCGCCGAGCTCGTCCTCCTGGGCGAACTGCGGGACGCGGAGACGGCGAAGCTCGCGTGGCAGGCGGCGTCCGCGGGCCGGTTCATCCTCGCGAGGCTGCGGACCCGCGACGCGGTGGCGGCGGTGGCACAGCTCGTGGCGCTGGGAATCGAGCCCGCGCGCATCCCCTCGGCGCTGAGGGGGATCGTCGCCCAGCGCCAGGTCCGGCGGCTCTGCCCCACATGCGCGATCCCGGCGGCGAGCGACGCCTTGCCGGCGGCGGCGCGCCCGGGAGCAGGGATCGGGCGGCCGACGACGCTGATGACCGGCCGGGGGTGCGCGCAATGCAGCTTCACCGGATTCCGGGGCCAGCTGGCGATCGCGGAGGTGCTGCCGGTGGAGGGCGCCGTCGCCGAGGCGATCGCCCGCGGCGCGCCGGTCGAGCAACTGGTGGAGGCCGCGCGGCGCGCCGGGATGCGGACGCTGTACGGAGCGGGACTGCGGCGCGTCTGGGAGGGCGAGACGAGCTACGACGAGCTGGTGCGCGTCGTCGGGGAGCCGGCGAGGCGCCCCGGCGCGGCCGAGGCGGGCGCGGAGGCAGTGGTGGTTTCCGTCACCGCGCAGGTGCCCGGCATGGCCGTCGCCCCTCCCCGTGCTCTGTCCCCCACGGCGCCGGGGCAGCCGGGCGCCGCGGGACCCGCGCCACTCGTCCTGGTGGCGGACGACGACCCGAGCCTCCGGCAGCTGGTGCGGGGGATCCTCACCGCCCAGGGGTTCCGGGTCGCCGAGGCCGAGGACGGCATCGCCGCGCTGGACGAGGCGCAGCGCCTCCGTCCCGACGTGATGCTGCTCGACATGGACATGCCGCGGCTCGACGGGCTGGGGGTGCTCGACACTCTGCGGAAGCGCCTCCTGGGGCGCTCGGTGCCTGTCATCGTCGTCACGGTGCACAATGATCCAGCCGTTGAGACCCGGTGCATCGAACTGGGCGCCGAGGACTACATCACCAAACCCATCCAGCCGGCGTCGCTGGTGGCGCGTACCCGCGCGGTCCTGCGGCGCGTCGGGACCAAGTGACCGTGGCCAAGATCCTGGTCGTCGAGGATAACGCCGACAACATGAAGCTGGTCCGGGCGGTGCTGACGATCCGGGGCCACGTGGTGACGGGACTGCCGGGGGGCGAGGGGCTGATGGACACGGTGCGCGGGGAGCGCCCCGATCTCATCCTCCTCGACATCCAGCTCCCCGGAGCGGACGGTTTCCAGCTTCTCTCGCTCCTGCGCGGCGAGATGTCCGTGCTGCCGCCGGTGGTGGCGCTCACCGCGCACGCGATGAGTGGCGACCGCGAGAGGGCGCTGTCCGCGGGGTTCGACGGCTACCTGACGAAGCCGATCGACGTGGCGACGTTCGGGGAGACGGTGGAGGGCTACTTCCGCCGCTAGCCGGCCTCAGTGCGGGTGGCGGTGCCGGAGGATGTGCGGCTTCTCCAGCCCGATCTCGAGCATCCGGGCCTCGTCCGAGAGCACCTCCGCCGGCGGACCTTCCGCGACCACGGCACCCCGGTCGAGCACGACCACGCGCGCGCACGTCTCGACGACCAGTTCCAGATCGTGGGTCGCGATGATCTGAGCCACCGGCAGCGTCTGGAGGAGCGCCTTGAGCTCGC
>JBEKGT010000279.1:0-3549 GCA_050012655.1 Gemmatimonadales bacterium
GAGAAGCCGGTCAACCTGTGGCTCGGTATCAGCGTGGACGAGGTGGGCCGCGCGAAGGACAGCGACGTGGAGTGGGCGAGCCACCGCTACCCGTTGCTGATGGACGTGCCGCTCAACAAGCGCGAGTGCGTGGCGCTCGTCCTGGCGGCGGGGCTTCCCGAGCCGCCGCGCTCGTCCTGCTGGATGTGCCCGCACCGCGCCGACGCGGAATGGGCCGCGCTCTCGGACGCCGACCGCGAGAAGGCCATCGCCCTCGACGCCTCGATTCGCGCCGCCGACCACGATGGCGTATGGCTGCACCGTTCGCGGCTCCCGCTGGCCGACGCCACGCTCACCCAACCCGAAACGGACCTGCCGCTCTTTGGCAAGACATCGGAGTGTGACAGTGGCTACTGCTTCATCTGAGGCCGTGCTTGCCGCTGCGGCCCCCACCGGGAGCGGGACGTGAGACGCCTTGCCGACGGGTCGTTCGACCACGCCACCCGAGAGGAGAGCGGGCGCCGCGTCCCTGCTGGGGCAATCCCTGTGACGAACAATCGGGCGATGCTCTCGGTGTTCTGGGATGGTGCGGACGCCGCGGTGCGCGGCGAACCGAAGCGTCCGCCCTACCACGTCGTGAGCACGCGCGGTGGCCCAACATGGGCGCGGGGATTCAATAACTACTGGCTGATGGGCTACGAGGCCGTGCTTGCCGGGGCCACCGGGAAGGGAGACTAGCGTGAGCACTGAATCTGGCGGACCCGACGCCTTCGGCTCGATGACCCCCGCTGACGCGCCGGAGCTGCTGCCCTGCCCGTTCTGCGGCTGCTTGGCGAACGACGGACACACCATCGTCACGGTGACGCGGGAGTCGTTGGCCCGTCTCGCTGCGGCCCCCACGAAGGGAGACGGATGATGAAGCAACCGAAGCCGCTGGCCGTATTCCTGCGGGTCGCGGCACCTTCCAAGTCTCTTCGCGCACGGCTCTCGCAGGCGGGCTACTGCGTCGTCCTCGTGGACAGCTTGGAGGATATACGGGTTGTCCAACCCATCGTGCTCGGTCTCGGCGACGGCACGACGAACGAGCTAGAGCGCGCCTGCATCGAAGTGCTCGGTGCGGCGAGCGACAGCCGCTCAATGTACGGCAACGAACTGCGCGCGCTCGTGGCGCAAAAGCTCCTCGGCCGTGCGGCGGCACGCATCGCAGCGAGCGGGGGTCCCGATGCTTCCCGCTGACGCGCCGGACCCCGCGCTGCTGCCCTGCCCGTTCTGCGGCGCGGTCGCTGAGGAGTTCGGACGCGGGGCGCTGATCGGCCCCCTCTACGCCGACGAGCCGGTGCGCGTCGTTCACTGTACGGCCTGCTACTGCGGGACCGACGAGTTCAAGACGCCCGGCGAGGCCATCGCCGCGTGGAACCGTCGTGCGCGTCCCGCGCTCCCGACGACGCCCTCCGAGGCGGCACTTCGGTCGGTGCAATACGCGCTCGTCATTGCCGAGGGTTTCGTCCGCAAGGTCGGGCCGAATCACGACGACGCGGAAGCAACGCTCGGGGCAATTCGGACGGCACTCCACGACCTCTGTGCGGTCCCCGTCCCGAAAGAGCAACCGCTTTCGTGGGACCTCGTACCGCCAGCCGCTCCCGCCGGGGACGCCGCCGCGCTCGTCACGCGGCTCCGCGACCACGCGCGTTTCTTGGCGGGAATGCCACGGTTGGACCGCTATCACTCGGCAACGGCAATCCTCGTCACGGACTGCGTGGCTGCCGCTGACGCGCTGGCCGCGCGGAGCACCCCGAAGGCGGCCTCCGCGCCGAGCGACGAGGCCGTGGCCCGCGAACTGGCGAAGACCTATAAGGGCGTACCGTGGGAGGACTTGGACGACTTACACCGCGCCGATCTTCAGGGGATGGTACTCGTCCACCGTGCCGCCGAGCGTGCCGCGCTGGCCACCGCCCCCACGAACGCGAAATGCGCTCCCGTGATCTGTGTTGGCGACTCGCCTGCCGCCCAAGATGAACGCCTCACCGCGAAGGAGTTGCACGATGGCCAAGCGTGATGGCCTCTACCAGAAGTTCGTCGTCGAGCGGGTAGACGGCCGGAGCGCGCCCGGCGAGAAGCACGACGGGTGCCGCTACTTCGTCCTCGACCTCGACCACGACAAGTTCGCCGTCCCGGCACTCCGGTCATATGCGATGGCCTGCCGCGCCGAACTGCCACGACTCTCTGCCGACCTCCTCGACTTCGTGGCAGCGAAGGAGGACGCGATTCGGACAGCAGGTTTAGCCGCCGCCCCCGAGGAGAAGAAGCCGTGAAGCAGATGACG
Organism: Gemmatimonadales bacterium; assembly: GCA_050012655.1. Classification (GTDB taxonomy): domain Bacteria; phylum Gemmatimonadota; class Gemmatimonadetes; order Gemmatimonadales; family JACORV01; genus JADGQW01. The sequence continues at coordinate 2,303 of JBEKGT010000279.1, forward strand.
GAATACGAACGCCAGGCGCGCGTGCGGAACTGCGCCGTTGCGATGGGAAAGTCGGCGCCTTGGGCCTTCGGCGTGATGGCGGCGGCGGACCTCGCGGACGGCTATAACGGCTGCACCACGCACCCGTGGCGACTTGGCGACTGCATCCTGCTCAAACTCAACCTCATCACGAAGCCGATGGTGCGGAAGAATCGCGGAGCGTCCGCCTCCCCGGTGCCGCGCAGGGAGCAGACACCGTGACGCCCGGCCGCGCGCGCCGCCTCCTCGCCGCCTGGCTCGCCGCCGCCTTCGGGCTCGGCCTCCTCTGGGGCCGCCTCGGATGAGCGCGCAGCGCGAGGCCCCGCAGTGAAGCGCGGCGGCTGGCTGAAGCGGACCACCCGCTTGCGCTCCAGCGGGAAGCGGCTGAAGCGGTGCCGCCTGAAGGCCCGGGGCGGGCACCTCTTCAAGAAGGACCGGGATCCCACGTACCTGGCACGGGTTCGCACCTGGACCTGCGTGATGCGCGGGCTCTCGCCCTGCTGGGGCCGGGTGGATCCCCACCACACGATCAAGCAGTCGCACGCCGGTGCCGACCATGCGGCGGTCCCGCTCTGCCAGGGTCATCACGACGAAGTGGACCGCATCCCGCGGTCCACTTGGCGCCGGCGCTATCCCGGACTCAATCTCCTCGCGATCGCGCGCGAGCTCTATGAGGACTATGCGGCGGGACTCTCCGCCGGCGGCAGGTAGTACCCCCGCTCGAGACCCTGTTTGACTATGCGCACCACGTGCGCCGGCACGCGGTGCTTCCCCGCCACCCAGTAGCGCACCGCCCGATCGGTGACGTGGAGATCCCGCGCGAGCTGGACCTGAGAGAGGCCGAGCACCTGGAGGCCGTCCCGCAGCTCGAGGGGCGACATCAGCCCTCCTTCTTCCCCAGGAAGTCGATCAGCTTCTCCTCCATCGCCGCGGCCTGCTCGGTGCTGCTGCGTCCGTAGCCGAGCTTCAGCTTGAAGGCGTGGGCCTCCAGGGCCTTCTCGAGGGCCTGGTCCGCCACCCGCTTCGCGCGCTCCGCCTCCCGCGCGTCCTTCGCCAGCCGCTGCACGAGGGCGATCGCAGGATCCCCCAGGCGGAAGAAGTAGGGGTCGCTGACCGTGCGATCCTCCTTCTGTCCGTGCACGCGCACGGTGATCGCGTGGGTGTGGGCGTTCACGCCGCGGAACGCCACCTGGAGCCACTGGTCCTGCTCTTCATCCTCGGGGTCGTCC
>JBEKGT010000280.1:0-4668 GCA_050012655.1 Gemmatimonadales bacterium
CGCGGACCGCGCTGTCGTCCGCGAACGCGTCGAGGAGGGCCCCGAACTCGGCGCGCACGGCCATCGTGAACTTGTTCACGGGCTCGCCGGGGAGATCGAAGGTGACGACGGCGACGCCTGCCGCGTCCTCGCGGGTGAACGCAGGCCCGTTCATCGCGCCGCCTCCAGGACCATCGCGAAGCCCATCCCGCCCTGCGCGCAGATGGACACGAGGCCGAACTCGACGCCGCGCCGGCGCATCTCGCTCGCGAGCGTGGTCACGAGCCGGGCGCCGGTGGCGCCGAAGGGATGGCCGATGGCGATCGACCCGCCCATCACGTTGGTGGCATCCCAGTCCACCTCGCCCACCGCCTCCGACCGGCCGAGGTGCCGCTTGGCCCACGCACGCGACTCGAACGCCTGCACGTTGGAGAGCGCCTGCGCGGCGAACGCCTCGTGCATCTCGACGAGCCCGAGGTCCTTCCAGCGCAGCCCGGCGTGGTCGAGCGCCTTCGGGACGGCATACGCGGGGCCCATGAGGAGTTGGTCGGCGGGGTCCACCGCCGCGACTGCGTAGGACCGGACGAGGGCGAGGGGCGCGTATCCCGCTGCCCGAGCAGCCTCCTCGGCCATCACCAGTACCGCGGCGGCGCCGTCGGTGAGGGGTGACGCGTTCCCGGCGGTCACCGTGCCGTACCGGCGGTCGAAGACGGGGCGCAGGGTGGCGAGTTGGTCATAGCTGGAGTCGGCGCGGATGCCGTTGTCCGACGTGACGACCACGTCGAACCGCGGCGGCACGAACGCGGGGGCGATCTCCGCGGTGAGCCGCCCGTCGGCCGTGCCGGTGGCGGCGAGTTGGTGCGAGCGGAGTGCGAAGCGGTCCTGCGCCTCCCGCGAGATGCCGTTCTCCTTGGCCATCTTCTCGGCCGACTGCCCCATGGTCATCCCGGTGGACGGCTCCGCGATGGCCGGCGTCACCGGCACCAGGTCGCGGGGCCGCGTGCGCGCGAGGACCGCGAGGCGCCGCCCCAGCGTCCTCGCCTTGTCGGCCTCGACAAGGAGCGCGCTGAAGCGCCGGGAGTGGAGGATGGGGACGTCCGACAGCGACTCGGTGCCGCCGGCGATCACCGCATCGGCATGGCCGAGGGCGATCTGGTCGTGGGCTTCGGCGATCGCCTGCCCCGCCGAGGCGCAGGCGCGATTGAGGCTGTGCGCCGGGATGGTGCGCGGGAACTGCGGGAGGAGGCTCACCTCGCGGGCCACGTTCGGGGCGAGCACGGACGGGAGCACCTGCCCGAAAATCACCTGGTCCACCGCGCGCGGGTCCACTTCGGTGCGGGCCAGCAGCTCGCGCGTGGCCAGCTTCGCGAGGTCCACGGCGGCTAGGTCGCGGAACACCGTTCCCGCCTTCACGAACGGGGTCCGGCACCCACCGACGATGGCCACCCGCCTCGTGTTCCTGCCGTTCATCGGGTCCGCTCCCTGGCGCCGCGCCCGCGCGACGCGGCCATTCTTGCAAAGCTAGCAACGCCCCGGAAGAGCGGCCACCGGCGGCACGGGGTGCGCGCGGCGCCTTCCCGCTGCATCTTCTTCCCCTCAGGAACCTCGATGGAGCATCTCTTCTCCGCGGCCACGCGCCGCGCCGACCTCGACGCCCTCGCGGCGCAACCCGCGGACATCCTCGTCATCGGGGGCGGGATCACGGGCGCCGGCATCGCCCGTGACGCCGCCATGCGCGGGCTGGCGGTGGGGCTCGTGGACGCCGGCGACTTCGCCCGCGGCACGTCCTCCCGCTCCTCGCGCCTGGTGCACGGCGGGCTCCGCTACCTTGAGCACGGCTGGCTGCGCCTGGTGTTCGAGTCGAGCCGCGAGCGCGCCGTCCTGCTCCGGACTGCACCCCACCTCGTGCGGCCGGCGCCGTTCCTCTTCCCGATCCACGCCGGCGGGCGAGTGGGCCGGCTCACGCTCGCCGCTGGTCTCTGGCTCTACGACGCGCTGGCGCTCTTCCGCAACGTCCACGCCCACCACGGCTACGGCCGGCGGGGGGTGCGACGCCTGGAACCCGCCCTGCGCGACCAGGGCCTCAAGGGAGGCGCAGTCTACTGGGACGCGCAGTGCGATGACGCCCGCCTCACGCTGGCGACCGTGCGCTCGGCGCATCGCCACGGCGCGCGGGTCGCGAACTACGCCGCGGTGACCGACTTCGAGAAGGCCGGCGGCCAGGTCCGCGGCGTGCAACTCGAGGACCGCATCAGCGGGGAGCCGCGCACACTGCACGCCCACGTCGTGATCAACGCCACCGGGCCGTGGACCGACCGCGTGCGGCACCTCGACGAGGCGTCCGCCGCTCCATTGCTCCGCCCCACCAAGGGCGCCCACGTGGTCGTCGCGCGCCACCGCATCGGCCACACTGAGGCGTTCACGCTGACCTCCCCCCTCGACGGCCGGGTCATGTTCGTGCTGCCGTGGGGCGACCTGTCCATCATCGGCACCACCGACACGGACGTCGCCGAGGTCCCCGACGAGCCGCTCGCCGACGCGGCCGACGTCACGTACCTCCTGCGCTCGGCGAACGCCTACTTCCCGAGTGCGCGCCTCAACGTCGGCGACGTCGTCGCGGCGTGGGCGGGGCTCCGGCCCCTCCTCGACGTCCCGGGCACCACGTCCACGGCGGCGGTGCCCCGGGAGCACCGGATCGTCGAGGAGCCGAGCGGCCTCATCACCATCGCGGGCGGCAAGCTCACCACCTACCGCTCGATGGCCGCGGAAGTGGTGGACCACGCCGCCCGGCGCCTTCGCCGGCTCGACGGGCGCTCGGTCGCGCGCCGCGCCGGCACGGACGTGGAGCCGCTCCCCGGAGGAGAGGTGGCCGACCTCGACCTCCTCGCCCGCGACCTCATGGACGAGGGACTCGGCGCCGGCGTCGCCCAGGCGCTGGTGGGGCGCTACGGCAGCGAGGCCGCAGCGGTCGCCAATCTCGTGCACCACGACGCCGCCCTCGGCAACCCGCTCGTCCTGGGGCACCCCGTCATCGCCGCGGAGGTCGTCTACCAGGCCCGGCGCGAGATGGCGATGACGGTGGAGGACGTGATGGTGCGCCGCACCCACCTCTTCCACACCCACGCGCAGCAGGCGGTCGCCGCCGCGCCGCGAGTGGCACGGCTGCTCGGAGGGGAACTCGGCTGGAACGAGCGGGAGATGGAGCGTCAGGCGCAGGCGTACCGGGACGAAGCCGATCGGATGCGCCGCGCCATCACGCCGGAGCGATCTGCCTGACCCGGGCCATGTCCCGGCCCACCGTCCGCACCGAGATGAGCAGGATCAGCGCCCCCAGGAGACCGATGGCGGGGAGCGTCAGCATCGCCACCTGGAGGCCGTAGCGGTCCGACAGGAACCCCACCACCGGCAGCGCCACCGCATCGCCCGCGATGTGGATGAAGAAGACGTAGGCCCCCATCACGGTCGCGGCCACTCCCCGCGGCACCACGTCGAACAGCACGGCGGCGATCGGCCCGTTGTACCAGGTGAAGAGGAAGACCACCGCGAAGAAGAGCATGGAGAAGACGCCGAGCCGGCCCCCGGCCCAGGACCCAAGCACCCCGCCCGCCAGCCCGATCAAACCGATCACCCGCCCCGCATGAGCGAGGTCGAGCCCCAGCTCCCTCTGCACGAAGCTCAACGACCACGCGACGAGCGAGTTCATGCTGGCGGAGGTGAGCGCGCCGCCCAGGAACATCCAGACCAGCGTCGGCGTGCGGAGCACGAGCGCGGCGGCGTCGAGCATCTCGTCCACGAGATCCGCGGGCGCGCCCGACGGCAGCTCCGTGACGCGCCGCAGCACCACGCGCGCCCACTTCCACACCGTCCAGACCAGCCCGACCCCGGTGATGGCGAGGAAGGTCGCGGTGTCCACCGCCGCGGGGACGCCCTCGAAGAGCGCGTGGAGGGCTGCGACCACCGTGGCCACCGCGAGCGACCAGAGGAGGGGCCCCCCGGCCCGCACCGCGTGGCGCGCCGACACCTCGAACTTGCGGCGCACCGGTCGCGGGCCCGCGACCGGGATCCGCGCCCACGGGTCCTTGAGCCGGGCCAGCAACCCCGCGAAGAGGATCCCGGGCAGCCCGAGGAGCACCAGCGCACTGCGCCATCCGAACGCGCCCGCGAGTTGGCCGCCAAGCCACACCGCGAGCACCCCGCCAAGCACCAGCCCCGACCAGAAGATCCCCATCGCCTGCGCGCGGCCCTTGTCGGGGAAGTAGTCGGCGAGGAGCGCCTGCGCCGCCGGGAGGTACGACGACTGGGTGACCCCGACGACCGCCCGCGAGGTGAAGAGCTGCACGTACGAGCGGGCGGCGCCCCCGAGGGCGGTGAAGCCGCTCCACGCCGCCACGCCCGTGGCGATCACCAGCCGGCGCGGCAGGATGTCGGAGAGGACGCCCGCGACGAGGGAGCCGAGCGCGAACACGATGGCGAAGACCGACCCCAGCCAGCCGAGCTGGGTGTCGGTCACGTGCAGGTCGTGCTTGATCGGCTCGAAGAGCGCGAAGATGACGCTGCGGTCGAGGTAGTTGAGGAGGTTGCCGAGCGACAGCAGGATCAGGGCGTACCAGACGTGCGCCCGCGAGACGCCGCCGGTCCGGCCGCGCGAGCTCACGCCGGCGCCGACGCCCCCCGTGCCGCGGCGTGTTC
>JBEKGT010000281.1:0-5575 GCA_050012655.1 Gemmatimonadales bacterium
GCCACGCCCCCGGCTCGGCGGGTAGCCGCGGCCCCTGCGCGCCGGTATGCTTCGTCCGTGACCCTCAGCGGGCCGTTTCGCGGTTTGCTGCTCCTCGCGCTGGCGGTGCGGCTCCTGGCCGTGGGCGCGAGCTTCACGGTGCCGCGGGCCCTCGCACTGCGGAATTACGCCCCGGCGCCCGATATGTGCACCGGCCTCGGGGACCTCCTGCGGCGGCGCCCCTCCTGCTCGCCAATCGCCGAGGACGAATACGCGTACGACGCCCTCGGCAGGAGCGTGGCTGCCGGCCACGGCCTCGTCCTCTCCTACTCGTGGGTGTACGGGACCGGGCACGCGCCCACGGCCTACGGGAACTTCCTGTACCCGGCGTTCGTGGGCGCGGTGTACGCGGTGAGCGGCGGGAGCGCGCTGGCGCTGGAGCTGCTCCAGGCCCTTCTCGGCGCCCTAGCGGTGGTCGCCGTCGCGCTCGCCGCGCGGGACCTCGCGGGGCAGCGCGCGGGCGTGACCGTGGGGCTCGTGGCGGCCCTGCATCCGGGGCTCATCCTCTCCTCGGTCCTGGTGATGACCGAGGCGCTGGAAGTCCCCATCCTCGTCGCGCTTTTCCTGATGTGGACCCGGTTCGTGCGCGCGCCGTCCGGCCGGGGAGCGGTCCTCGTGGGCGCGCTGGCCGCCGCCGCCTGCCTCACGCGGTCGCCGGCCCTCTACGCGGTCCCGGTGATGTGCGTGGCGACGCTGGCGGGGCGCGATGCCCGTGCCGCGTTGCGCCCCCGGCTCGTGCTGGGCGCCGCCGCCGTCGCGGTGCTGCTGATGCTGCCGTGGACCGTGCGGAACGCCGTGCGGTTCAGCGCGTTCGTGCCGGCCGACACGAAGGCCGGCGCGTGAACGAGGCGCAGACCGACGCGCACTTCCGCGGCCTCGCGATGCGGTACATCGCCGGCGCCCCCGTGGCGTTCGCGGAGGCCTCGCTGCTCCGTTTCGGGATGTTCCTCGTGCCGTTCCCGCGCAACTGGCACCTCCCCTGGCTCAAGGCGGCCGGGAGCCTGCTCTACGCGGGGGTGACCTGGCTGGGCATCGCGGGGCTGTGGCGGGCACGGCGGACCCTCGAGGGCCGCGCCCTCCTCGGACTGGGGATCACCTGGATCGCCCTCTTGGCGGCCACGAGCACGGGCCTCCGCTTCCGCCTCTCCGTGGAGTGGGTCCTGGCGTTCGGCGCGGGGCTGGCTCTCGCCGAGGTGTGGACGAGGATGTCATCGCCGCAGCGGGCGGCGGCCCACCCTGCCGCGGGAGCTGCTCGTGTCGCGTAGCCCGCTATGCATCCTCTCCGTCCTTGGGACGCGGCCCGAGGTGATCAAGATGGCGCCGGTCATCGCCGCCCTCGGGCGCGACGACGCGCGCTTCGCCTCGCGCGTCTGCATCACGGGACAGCATCGTGCGCTGGTGGAGCCGCTCCTCGCCCTCTTCGCGATCCGCCCCGACCACGACCTGGCGGTGATGCGCGCCGGCCAGACTCCGGGCGATGTGCTGGCGGCGGCGCTCCCCGGCCTCCAGTCCGTCCTGCGGCACGAGCGCCCCGACTGGGTGCTGGCGGAGGGGGATACGACGACGGTGATGGCGACGGCGATCGCGGCGTTCCACGAGCGCGTGCCCTTCGGCCACGTGGAGGCGGGGCTCCGCTCGCGCGACTTCGCGCGGCCCTTCCCCGAGGAGTTCAACCGGCGGGTCGCCGATCTCGCCGCGGGGTGGTGGTTCGCGCCCACCGCGGGCGCGCGCGCCAACCTCCTCCGGGAGGGCGCCGAGCCCGCCCGCGTGCTCGTGACCGGGAACACCGTCGTGGACGCCATCCTCGACGTCTCGGCGCGGCCGGCGGAGCTGCCCGCAGATCTGGCCGCGCTGACCGCACGGCGGTCGCGTCTGGTGATGGTGACGATGCACCGGCGGGAGAGCTTCGGAGGGCCGCTGGAGCAGCTCTGCCTCGCGCTGGCGGACCTCGCCGACGCCTATCGCGACTCTGTGCAGTTCGTCTATCCGGTGCACCCGAATCCGTCGGTTCAGAGTCCGGTCCACGCGCTCCTCGGCGGGCGCGACAATGTGGCCCTCGTCGAACCACTCGAGTACGGGCCGTTCGTGCAGTTGCTCGGGCGCTCCGCGCTGGTGATCACGGACTCGGGGGGGGTGCTCGAGGAGGCGCCCACGCTCAATGTGCCGGCGGTGGTGCTGCGCGAAGTGACAGAGCGGCCGGAGGCGTTCCTGGCGGGTGCGGCGGTGCTGGCGGGGACGGCGCGCGAGGGGGTGGTCGCGGCGGTGCGCCAGATCCTCGACGACGAGAGTGTGCGCCGCGCGATGCTCGGGAAGCCGAATCCCTACGGCGATGGGCACGCGGCGGAGCGGATCGTTGCCGCGCTCGCCGGCGAGCCGGTGGAGCCCTTCGCCGGCTAGGCGCCCGGAAGCACCCGGCCGAGCCGGTACCTGGCGATGAGCCGCAGCGTCTGCAGCGCCGTCCGCCCTACGTTCATCTTGCTCGCCCCCGGCTTCCGGTCGTAGCGGAGGATGAGCGGCACCTCCGCGAAGACGATGGGCAGCCGGCTCAGCTTGAGCAGGATGTCCACGTTGCACGAGAACCCCGGCTGGTCCACGAAGTCCGCTCCCCAACGCGCGAAGGCGTCCCGCAGCACCGCGGCGCGGTAGGCGCGGTAGCCGCAGGTGTAGTCGCGGACCCCCGGCACCGGGAGCAGGAGCCGGAAGAGCCACGCCGCGCCCGCGCTCAGCAGCGACCGCCATCCCGAGAGGCCGGCTACCCGCGATTCCGGCAGGTAGCGCGACGCGATGACCACGTCGCTCCCCTCCTCGATGCGGTCCACCATCCGCTGGATGAGCGCCGGACTGTGGGTGTCGTCGGCGTCCATCAGCACCACCACGTCCTCCTCGCCCGCCTCCTTCACCGCCTCGAGGAGCCCCGTCTTGATCGCCTCGCCGAGCCCGCGGTTCACCGCGTGGCGGACCACGCGGACGGGCAGGTCCCCGCTGCGTGACGCCTCCGCGGTCCCGTCGGTGCTGCCGTCGTCCACCACGATGACGCGCAGCGCGAGGGCGCGCTGGGTGCGGAAGCGGGCGAGCTTGGCAAGGAGCGGCGGGAGCGCCTCCGCCTCGTTGTAGGCGGGGAGGACGACAATGATCACGGCCCCTCCGTGCGTTCGGCGACGAGGAGGATGGCGGGGGTGACCCGGCGTGTGGTCCGAGACACGACGTTGAGGTACCAGCGGCCGAGCGCGAAGTAGCGCCAGATCCCCGCGAAGCGCCGCAGGGTGAAGTGCGCGCCAAACTGCTTCAGCCAGAAGTCGCGGCCGCGCCGGTGAGCGTGCGTGGCGTCGTGGTCGAGGCGGTCCACCAGCCAGCCGAGGGGGCCGTCGTAGACGGGCATCGAGGCGACGAGGAGGCCGCCGGGCCGCAAGTGCGCGCGCACGTCGGCCAGGGCGCGGGGAAGGTCACTCACGTGCTCAAGGACATCGAAGCAGGTCACGATGTCGTAGGTGCGCCCGGTCGGTAGCGCGCCGACCCGGGCGGCGAAGAGGGGGATGTCCGGCGGGAGGAGGCCGCGCGCCACCCCGAGGGCGTGCGCCGAGACGTCGCAGCCGCTGCAGCGATACGGCCGGCTCGCCTCGCGCAGGAAGAGGCCGTACGCGCAGCCGACGTCGAGAAGGTCGCCCTCCGTCCGGAACCGCGCGATCTCGCGGAGGAAGGCGCGCCACTTCCGCGGCGGGTTGCGCCGCGCGTAGTGCGGCCCGTACGCCTCGGCGAAATAGGAGGCCCCGAAGGAGTGCCCGGCCGCGTCGGTCACGAGGGCTAAGATAGCCGAGGGCGCGAACGAGACCTAGGGAGCGGAGGGGGCCGCCGCTTGTGCGGGCTCCGGGCCGCCCGGTATTCTCGAACGTGCCTGACGCCCTCCGCACCGCCGCACGGCGCTCTGCGCCATACCTCTTCTCCGCTGGAGTGGCCCTTGCCTTCCAGCTCGCCGTGCCTCTCTGGTACGCCGACGGCCACGCGCCCGGCTACTACGCTGACGGCGACGAGCAGTTCTACGCCACCCTGGTGCGCCACGCCGCCCGTGCGCCCGCCCTCGAGACCAACCCCTTCGATCCCGTCGAGCGGCGAGCTGCCAGCCCCTACGGCCTCACCTTCCCCCAGTTCCTGGCCCTCCCGATGCGGCTTGGGGTGGATCCCGGGCTCACCACCGACGGCGAGCGCCTGGCCGGGGGCTTTGTCGCCGCCCTCGCGCTGTATCGGATCGGCGAGCTGGTCGCCGCTCCTTCCGTCGGCGCGGCGATGGCCATCCTCACGCGCCGTGCCTTCTCTTGCCGCTCCTCGCCGTCGCGCTCCTCCTCCTCCTGCGCAGCGTGGGGCCGCGAGGTATGCGGCCGCGTCCCTGGGCGGCGGTGCTGGGGTTCGTCCTCCTCGGCCTCTCCGGCTACTTCTTTTTCTGGTCGGCGGCGGTCGCCGCCGCCGTGGCCGTCGCCGTGCTCCACCCGCGCCAGCGCCGCGTCATCCCGTGGCTCCTCTGGACCATCCCGCTCCTGGCAGCGCTCGCCCTGCTCAACGGCTTCGGTACGCGGACGGCGATGGCGGACGTGGCGCTGCGCCTCGGCTTCCAGCGCACCCACCGCCCGCTGTTCCTCGGCAACCTCGGCTATTGGCTCGCCGCGGGCTGCGCCGCCGGGCTAGCCTTCGCCCGCCTGCGCCAGTCGGGAGCAGCCCGCGCCCTCGGACTCGCCTTCCTCGGGGCGTGGACGCTCGCCATGGTCGTCTCCCCGCTCACGGGGTGGGATCCCCAGAGCGCGCACTTCAACTTCGTCCTCGGCCCCCTCGCGACGGTGCTGTACTGCACGCTGGCTTGGGTGCTGTGGCGTCGGTGGGGACGCTCCCGCTGGGCGGCGCGCGGGGCGCTGGTGGTCATCGCCGCAATCGCCGCGCTCGGCTCCGCCCTGGCGTGGCGCGGCTACGCCGCCGCCCGGAACCACCTCGGGGCGGTGTCCCTCGAGGAGGCGCGGCGGTGGATCGCCCTGGGCCGGCTACCCGAGGGCGCGGCGGTGGCCGTCCCCCGCGAGATGCGCTTCGCCTTCGCACTGGAGCGCGGCGGCGGCGCGTTCGCCTACAACTACCTCCTCGCCTGGTCGGTCCCCGACACGGTATTGTGGCGGAGGGCCATCTGCGCGGCTGTCCTGACGGGTGAGGATAGCGCCGCGGTGCGGCGCTACTCCGACCCCAACGTGTCCTTCCCGACCCTCTGGCCCGACGGGAGACCGGCGAACGTGCCGATCGCCGGCCTGCGGGACTACTTCGCGACGATGGGGATCCTGCGGGGCAGGGAGATGGGGACGGTGCAGCGCGCGGGGGAGAATGCCGCCGTGCTCCGCGATGCCTGCGCCGTGCACCCGGATTTCGCCCTGGCGCGCGGGCGGCCGGCCGTGCGCCGCGCGCTACGGGCCGCCTCGTTCCTTGGCGGTTCGGAAATCCGCTGGATCGCGCCGGACTCGTCGGCCGTGTGGATCGCTCTCGCCGGCGACGGCGCGCGCGCCGGATC
>JBEKGT010000282.1:0-3535 GCA_050012655.1 Gemmatimonadales bacterium
GCGCGGGCGGGCAGCTCGATGCGCGCCCGGCGGGCGAGCTGCACCTCGAGCGCCGGACGCAGGTCGCCGTCGAGCCGCGGCACGCGGAACACGTCGGCGCCCAGGCAGACCATGGGCCGCGCACCCTCCGCCGCCACGCGGACCGGCTGCACTTCGCCCCGCCAGAGCACGGGCGTGCCGGGTATCCACACCTCGGCGGCGCGCGGCCGGGCCTGGTGCCGCGCCCAGGCGCGTTCCAGCCAAGCGCGATGCTGCTCGACGAACCGCCGCGCCTCGCGCTCCGAGCCGTGCCGCGGAACGGTGGCCACGGCGACGCCGTCGCGCCGCAGCGTGAGCCGGTATTGGCGGGCGCGCGCGCTGCGGACAAACCTGACCTCGGGCTCCGTCGCCCCGGACGAGGTCTCGAAAGGTGCCGTCGGTTCCACCACGATTGCGGGCGCAATCAAGCATGTCCCCGGGAAAAGACCAGCCGACAGTATTCCGCAATCGCGGAGTGGGTTGAAAATTTGCCTCGTGCGCCGCCACCGCTAGCTTGCCGGTCATGAGTACGACCTCCGGCCTCGCCCGCACTCCCGCACCACCCTATTACGCCGTGATTTTCACCTACCGGCGCACGGAGGGCGACCACGGCTACGGCGCCATGGCGCAGAGGATGGCGGAACTGGGCTCCCGCTACGACGGCTTCCTCGGCCTCGAGAGCGTACGCGGCGCCGACGGCACGGGCATCACGGTGAGCTATTGGCGCGATGAGAAGGCTATCCTTGCCTGGAAGCGCGACGCTGAGCACCAGCAGGCCCAGCGCGGCGGGCGCGAGAAGTGGTACGAGGCCTACGAGGTGAGGATCGCGCGCGTCGAGCGCGCCTACGGCTTCCAGCGCACGGCGTGAATGTGAGATCCCACTGCCGGGTTTGTAACGTATTACGTTACAAATTTCACAGCGCCCCCGGTGTCGATGCGTTCAGCCGCTTGTAGTAGATGGCGTTCGGCGCCAGGCGGCCATCGGGATCGGCGGCGAAATCCGGGATGCCGCCGGCCAACGTGTAGCCCAGCCGTTCGTAGAATTTCGTGGCGCCACCCGCCCCCACGCTCGTGTCGAGAAACAGCAGAGCGCGGCCCCGTGCCCGGGCCTCGGCCTCGACCCGCGTCATGAGCGCCGCCCCGAGGCCGCGCCCGCGGTGCGCCGCCAGCACCATGACCTTCTGCACCTCGGCGCGATGCCGCCCGTTGGCGCGCGGCTCGAGCGCCAGCTGCGCGCTGCCGACGAGGCGTCCGCCCTCGTCGAACGCGGCGAAAAACAGTTTGTCCCCGGCGGACACCTCGGCGCCCACCTTGCGCCAGTAAGCCTCCACCTCGCCGTCCGCGAGCGGCAGCACGAAGCCCACCGACGCGCCGTTCTGCACGGCGTCAGCGAGCAGTCCGCCCAACTCGGGCAGTCGTGACGTGACGGTTTCGCCGGACAAAAGATCAATCTTCACGGATGGCCCGGAACAGTTTTCACGCCCGGTTTGACGGGCCCTCCCGGCGTCGCTGCAGCGCGTGCCAGAAGCTGGGGATGTGCCCGGAAAAGCCGGGCAGGAGAAAGGCGATCACCATTTCCTCCACCCCGCACAGCACCTGCAGGATCACGGCGGCATGAAACGGCACCGCGGACCATCCGGCCAGCAGCACCACCACCCCCGCCGGCAGGATCATGGCCATCGCCTTGGCCAGCCATGTATGGAAGCCCAGCACGCGGCGCCAGCGAACCAGCCCGTAGGCCACGATGGCAAAACACCCGATCAGCGTCGTCACGAACCACGGCCATTCCTTCTGCATCACCTCCGGCCACAACCGCCAGATCGCCGCCACCACCGCGGCGGTCATCACATAGTCACCCCAGCTGTCGAGCCGGCGGCCCAGATCGGACTCGGCCCCCAGCCGGCGCGCGAGGAAGCCGTCCAGCGCATCCGTCACCAGCGCGGCGCCGAACAGCGCCAGAAACCACGGGCGCGAACCCGTCGCCCACGCCAGCGCCACCATCACCGGGGCCAGCACGACGATCCGCAAGAGACTGAGCAGATTGGGCAGTTGTTTGCGCATGGCGGTTCACAGCGGCACGACGCGCCAGTCGAACCGGCCCGGCCGGATGTTCAGCCACGCGAAGCTCGGCGGCGCGCCGCCGCGGGGACGCGAGATGCACCCGGGGTTGAGCCAGCGCACGCCGTGCGCATCGGTTTCGTCGCGCGGCACGTGCGTATGGCCGTGCAGCACGACGTCGGCCTCGAGCGGGGTCCGCGCGGGCGGCGCATGGATCAGCACAAATCGCACGCCGTCGCGTTGCAGGCGGAGTTCGCGCGGCCAGCCGGGGTGCCAGTCGCAATTGCCGAGCACCACGCGCAGCGGCGGCCCGAGCTGCTCAAACACCGCCAGCAGCGCGGGATCGCACACGTCGCCCAGATGCCAGATCTCGTCGGCGCCGCGCAGGCGCCGCGGCAGGCCGGGCGGATAACGGTCGTGCGTGTCAGCCAGAACGGCGATGCGCATCAGTTCAGAGAGCAGAATCTCATCCATTTGGCAAAGACGGACTGGGCCGGCCCCCGTTTGACCCCGCGCTGGCGCCCGCCATGCTGGCCGGCGTGCCGTTGCGGTCGCTCATCGTCGATTTCAACTCGTTCTTCGCCTCCTGCGAGCAGCAGGAGCGCCCGGAGCTGCGCGGCCGGCCCGTGGGCGTCGCCCCGGTCCTAGCCGAGACCTCGTGCTGCATCGCGGCCAGCTACGATGCTCGGCGGCACGGCGTGAAGGTGGGCACGCGGGTGGACGAGGCGCGGCGGCTGTGCCCCGGCATCACCATCGTCGAGGCGCGCCCCGCGCTCTATATCCAGTACCACCGCCGGCTCATTGCGACCATCGAGTCGTGCCTGCACGTGACCGAGGTCCTGTCGATCGACGAGGTGGCCTGCGAACTCACCGCGACGTTCGCGCCGCGCGAGAAGGCGGTGGCACGCGCGCGCCGCATCAAGGCGGCGATCGCCCGCGAGGCCGGCGCGTGCCTCACCTGCTCCATCGGCATCGCGGCCAACCGGTTCCTGGCCAAGGTCGCCTCGGACATGCAGAAGCCCGACGGGCTGGTGGTGCTGGAAGACGCCGACGTGCCGGCGCGCCTGCTGGGACTGGAGCTCGCTGATTTCGTGGGCATCGGCCGGAACATGGAGCGCCGCCTGCGCGCCCGCGGCATCGACACGGTGCGGAAGCTCTACGCCGCGACCAAGGCGGAGCTGCGCGGTATCTGGGGCGGCATCGAGGGCGCGCGCATGCATGCGCGCCTGCGCGGCGAGGACGTGCCGCTGGCGGCGCGCGAACACCGGACCGTCGGGCATTCGCACGTGCTGCCGCCCCAACTGCGCAACGAGACCGCCGCCCTCGCGGTGCTGCACCGCCTGCTGCAGAAGGCCGCGATGCGCCTGCGCCACATGGGCTTCTACGCGGGCGGGCTGCACGTCTCGGTGCGGCACCGCGCGGGCCGCGGCTGGAGCGACGAGCTGCGCTTCAACGAGAC
>JBEKGT010000283.1:0-3533 GCA_050012655.1 Gemmatimonadales bacterium
CGCACCACGCCGGTGGCTGTGGCGGGTGGGGCCACGTTCGCAAGCCTGACAAGGGGCGGCTGGCACACCTGCGGCCTCACGAGCGGTGGGGCCGCGTACTGCTGGGGCGATAACTCCAACGGCCAGCTGGGGCGCGGTGACACGCTTCGAGCCACCACGCCCGTCGCAGTGGCCGGGGGGCTCACGTTCGCGAGCCTGACCGCGGGCACCTTTCACACCTGCGGCCTGACGAGCACCGGGGCCGCGTACTGCTGGGGGTACAACACCTTCGGCCAGCTGGGCGACGGCTCGACCACGCAGCGCACCACGCCGGTGGCCGTGGCGGGCGGGCTCACGTTCGCAAGCCTGACCACGGGCAGCCTCCACACCTGCGGCCTGACGAGCGGCGGAGCGGCGTACTGCTGGGGCACCAACTACTTCGGCGGGCTGGGCGACGGCACGACCACGAACCGCCCCACGCCGGTGGCCGTGGTGGGTGGGCTCACGTTCGTGAGCCTGACGGCAGGGTTCGAGCACACCTGCGGCCGGACGAGCGGCGGGGCCGCGTACTGCTGGGGCTGGAACAGCGCCGGCCAGCTGGGGCGAGGTGACACGCTCAGTACAGCCGCGCCGGTGGCCGTGGCGGGCGGGTTCACGTTCGCGAGTGTCACGGCGGGCAACGAGCACACCTGCGGCCGGACGAGCGGCGGGCCCGCGTACTGCTGGGGCTGGAACACCTCTGGCCAGCTAGGTGACGGCTCAACCGCCAACCGCTGGACGCCGGTGGCCGTGGCGGGCGGGCTCACGTTCGCGAGCTTGACGGCGGGCTTCTACCACACCTGCGGGCTGACGGGCAGCGGGGTCGCGTACTGCTGGGGCGCCAACGGTTCTGGCCAGCTGGGGGACGGCTCGAACACCCGGCGCACCACGCCGGTGGCCGTGGCTCACCCCTGAACCGGGTGGGCACGGGCCGCTCACTGCGCGGGGTCGCGCCGCGTACGACCGACTACCCAGGACCCAGCGTCCCGTCCGAGACAGTCATCCCGAGCGAGGCGTCGTCCGTCATCACAATCGGCCTGAAGAGTTGAACTGCTGACCTCAAACTCAAGAGGCGGTGTGATGAGTGCGTAGACTCCGACTCCATACGCTAGTCTGTCTTGAGTTCACAAGCTGTTGAGACCTGTGCGTCCTCGCCTGGCCCTTCACTGGACTGGTCCCTGCGGCCCGCCCGCTCCCGCTGGGCAGAGCTGCTCCGGCGCATCTACGAGGCCGAGCCCCTCGCTTGCCCGCGGTGTGCCGCCCTGATGTGCATCGTGGCCGTCATCACCGATCCGGCGCTCATCCCTGCATCCTCGTGCACCGGGCCCGCAGCGTCGAACGCGCCCGCCCATCCCGAAGCCCGCCGCCGAGCCGACGCCCGCTCACCGCCCGGCGCCCGCCGCCCGCTTCAGCACCCAGCCGCACCCCGCGCTGGCCCCGAACACCCCTGACTCACCCGGATTCCGCCCCCGCCCACCAACCCGTGGCCTCGTTGACGCGCTAACGCCCTGCCCGAATACCGAGACCGGTACGAAGCAAGTTCCTATCCGTTTGCGTCCTTGACGCGCGGGACCGCCGCCCCTACACCTATTATCATGAATGATAAGTCCGATGCGTCCGCGATCCCTCTGGGGCACCAGATCCGCCGCCTCCGCGAGGAGCGAGGGTGGACCCTGGCGGTCCTGGCGCGGCGCGTGGGAACCAGCGCTCCCGCGCTCCACCGCTACGAGAACGGGTGGGACCGTTTCCGGGTCGACACGTTGCGCAAGGTCGCCGACGCGCTCGGCGCCCGTCTGGACGTGCGACTGGTCCCTGCTGTACGCGCGCGGCCCCACTCCGCGCCGACCGGGAAGGTCCTCCTCAAAATCCTGGCGCCGCTGTTCTGGGATCGCGACCTGCGCGCGTCCGACCTCACCGGCCACACCGGCTGGGTCCTCGAACGGGTTCTCACCGCGGGCAGCCGCGAGCAGGTGAAGGCAGCGCGCGCCTTCTTCGGCGACGACGCGCTCCGGCGATCGGTCGCGCGGCGTGGCGTGGACCGGCGCACGCGCAACTACTGGAGCGTGATCCTCGGTGGAGCCGGCGATGCATCCTAAGGTCCTCGGCGCCGACGGTTGGCGAATCGTCAGGACCCTGGTCCGGGCGGGGCGCGCGGAAGGGTGGGTGCTGGCAGGCGGCACCGGCCTGGCCCTGCAACTGGGTCACCGGATCTCGAAGGATCTCGAGTTCTTCCGCGCGAGCCCGTTTGCGCCCGCGGAACTCGCGGCGGGGCTCGCCGGTCTCGGACACGTCGTCGTGCAGGTCCGATCGGCGGGAACCCTTCACGTCACACTGGACGGGCTCCGCGTGAGCTTCCTCGCGGCGGAGGCCCCGCTCCTCTTCGAGGGCGCGCCGTATCGCGGTCTCACCCTCGCGGATCCGCGGGACATCGCGGTGATGAAGGTGATCGCGATCGGCGGGCGCGGCAGCCGCAAGGACTTCGTAGACCTGTTCTTCTACCTCCGCGGCGGCGGTTCGTTGGAGGGGATCTTCGAGCTGATCCGCCGGAGGTTCGCGGGCGTCGACTACAACGAGTACCATCTGCTCCGCTCGCTCGTGTTCTTCGAGGATGCCGAGACCGAGCCGATGCCGCGGATGATCCGCCGCGCCGCCTGGTCCGAGATCAAGCGTGCGATTGTGACCGAGGTGAAGCGGCTCTCGTGAGCGCCTACCCCGCCTTCGCCTTCCGCACTTCCTCCGTCAGCTTCGGAAGGATCTCGAACAGGTCCCCCACGATCCCGTAGTCGGCCGCCTTGAAGATTGGCGCGTCCTTGTCCTTGTTCACCGCGACGATGACCTTCGCCGTCCGCATCCCCGCCAGGTGCTGGATCGCGCCCGAGATCCCGAGCGCCACGTAGAGCGTGGGGCTCACCGTCTTCCCCGTCTGCCCCACCTGCTCGGCGTGCGACCGCCAGCCGGCGTCCACCACCGCGCGCGACGCGCCCACCGCCGCGTTCCCGAACGCCTTGGCCAGCTCCTCCACCAGGTGGAAGTGCTCCGGCCCCTTGAGCCCGCGCCCGCCGGCGACGACCACCTCCGCCTCCGCCACGTCGAGCGCCCCCTGCTCCGAGGCCTTCACTTCGCGCACCGTCACCCGCGCCGGCACGCTCGCCGCCGGCACCTGCTCCACCGCCCCCGCCTTCCCCGCCGCCCCCACCACGTAGGTGTTGGGCCGCAGCGAGACGACGCCCTGCGCCGCCTCAAATACGACTCGTTGTATCGCCTTTCCGGCGTAGACGGGACGCGATGCCGTGACCTTCCCGCCGTCCACGCCGAGGGCGATGACGTCGGACGCGAGCGGCACGTCGAGCCGCGCCGCGATGCGCGGGGCGAGGTCCTTCCCCGTCGCCGTCGCGGAGACGACGACGGCCGCGTAGCCGCCCTTCTTCGCGACCTCGGCCGCCGTGGCCGCGTAGCCGTCGGGGGCGTAGCGCGCGAACGAGGCGTCCGCCGCCACGAGCACGCGGTCGGCGCCG
>JBEKGT010000284.1:0-3516 GCA_050012655.1 Gemmatimonadales bacterium
TACTTCCACACGGGCAAGAGGGCGGAGCCGGCGCCCTACCTGCTCGAGGGGCTGGGCGATGAGTTCATCATCGGCACGGCCGATTTCAGTGTCATTGACGAGGTATACCGGGTCACGGATGAGCAGGCGTTCCTGTCCGCGCGCGAGCTGGTGCGCCGCGAAGGGATGATGGCCGGCGGCTCCAGCGGCGCGGCGCTCTGGGGAGTCCTGAAGCTGATCCGCACCCTGGACCGGCCCGCCCGGATCGTGACCATCTTCCCCGACAGTGCCACCCGGTACCTGCGCTCCATCTTCGATGACGACTGGATGAAGGAACACGGGTATCGGCTGGAGAGGGAGACCGGAGACCGTTGAGGCGCGGCCTGCGCGCAGCTCTCGTGGCGTCGGGCCTGTCGCTTGTCGTCGCGTGCGAGCGCTGGACGGTGCCGGCACGCCTCGTCGGCACCTGGACCGGCGCCGAGCGCGCGTCGGTGCGCGTCCGGCAGGAGCGCGGCCCCGACAGGTTCCTCACGGACACGGTGCCGGTCACGATCACCGTCCGCGCTGACGGAAGCGTCCGGGGGCGGGTCGGCGACTCCCCGCTGGTGGAGGCCTACGTGTTGAAGAACCGCGGCCCGCTAGGGCGCGCGTTCCATCTCACGACCGACTTCCGCCTCGAAGGGCGGCTCCAGGGCGCCATCTTCCCCGGGGATCCCCACCCGACGCTGGACGTCCGCGCGCCGTTCAACATCGCAGGCGACACCCTCGCCGGTACCCTCTTCCAGGTGACCGGCATCGCCGTGTACCCGATGGCGGCCCTGCATCTGACCAGGCGGTAGCGGGCGTCGCTCTCTTGCGGCCCTCGCGCGCCACACCCTAGGTTTGGGGCCATGACCGACATCCCGCTCCAGCCGTCGGCGCTCGTCGCGCTGTCGCCCGCCGCCCTGCACCGGCTCCGCGACACCGCGGGCGCGCAGGTCCTCCAGGAGGCGGGCTACGCCGCCGGGGAGGGCGCCTACCGCTCGTTCGCCAAGTGGCTTCCGGGCGTGGCGGGCGTGGACGATCCCGGTGAACTGGCCGCCGCGCGGTTCGCAGAGGTGCTCTCGCACTTCCTCTCCTCGCTGGGATGGGGAAGCGTTGCGGCCACGCAGCTCTCCGGCGCCGTCGTGGCCCTCGATTCGGGCGACTGGGCCGAGGCCCAGCTGGGCGTCGGCCTGCAATACCCGTCGTGCGCGTTCACGTCCGGCTTCCTCGCCGACTTCATGAGCCGCATCGGCGACACGCCGCTCGCGGTGATGGAGGTCGAGTGCCGCTCGAGGGGCGAGGCCCGGTGCCGCTGGCTCATTGGCGCGCCGGAGTCGCTCACGGCGCTCTACGAGCATATGGCCCAGGGCGCGGACTACCTGACGGTCCTGGGCGGGACGGCGTAGCACCGCCGCTCCGGCCCCCCCCGGCACCCATCCCGCACCGAAGGCCTCCTTCGATGACCCGCAGCGGATGGCTGTGGACCCTCGCGGTCATCATCACGATCGCGACCCTCGCCTATCAGCGGACGACGGGACCCACCTACCCGCTCCGCGGGCGCGTCGTCCTCGGCGGCCAGCCGATCGCGCTCAAGCTGCTCCGCACGCACGGCGGAGCCGACGACCAGCCGGTCCGGGTCGTGGCTCCCGACACGGCGGTGCGCGGGAGCATCCAGTGGCGGCGGTTCCCCACCGGAGACGCGTGGGACACGCTGGCCCTCGCGCGCCACGGCGACACGCTCGTGACGTCGCTGCCGCACCAGCCCCCCGCCGGCAAGCTCGCCTACCAGCTGCGGCTCACGCGCGGCGGCGAGCGCGTGGTGTTCCCCGCCGAGCCGGCGATCACCCGGTTCAAGGGGGACATCTCCCCCTACGTGATCGTCCCGCACCTGCTGTTCATGTTCAGCGGCCTGCTGCTCTTGCTGCGGGCTGGGATGGGGGCGTTCTGGCGCGAGGCGCGGTACCCGGCCTGGTCGCGCGTCGGCCTGCTGGTCTTCTGCCTCGGCGGCTTCGTCTTCGGCCCGTGGATGCAGCACCAGGCGTTCGGCGAATGGTGGGCGGGGATCCCCTACGGCTGGGACCTGACGGACAACAAGACGCTGATCGCGCTGGCGGCGTGGCTGGTCGCGCTGTGGCGGCTCAGGGGCGGGAGGGACGCGCGCGGCGCGGTGATGGCCGCGGCGCTCGTGACGCTGGCGGTGTTCCTCATCCCGCACAGCCTCTTCGGTTCGCAGATAGACTGGTCGAGGACGGGGAGAGCGGCGTCCTAGCGGCTACCGCCTCGCGACACTGACCGCGTCGAGGACAATCGGGGGCACCAGGCGGCTGCCCCCGATCCACTTCCCGTCTTTCCCCACCATCCGGATGCGCTTCAGCAGGTCGTACGCGTTCCCCGCCACCGCGGCGTCCTTCACGCGGCCGGTGATCTCGCCCCCGTCCACGCGGTAGGCGAGCGCCACCGGGTGGCTGAACGCGCCGCTGATGACGTTCCCCTGCCCGACGCCGATGAGGTCCTCGACCACCAGGCCGTGCCCCACCTCGCGCAGCAGCGCCGCCTCGTCGGCGTCGCCGAGGCGCATCGCCAGGTTGGAGTAGCCGATCGCGGGCTTGCCGAAGGTGCCGCGCCGGCCATGTCCGGTCGAGGCGGTGCCCGCGCGCGCCGCCGTCTCGAGGTCGTAGACGAAGGCGCGCACCACGCCATGCTCGACCAGAGTCAGGCGCCGCGAGGGGACGCCCTCATCGTCGGCGGGCCGGCTGGCCGTGCGGCCGGGGTGCAGCGGGTCGTCCACCAGCTCGAACGCGGGGTCGAATGCCGGCTGCCCCACCTTGTCGCCGAGGGGGGAGATGCCCTGGAGCACCGTCTTCCCCGAGAGCGCCTGGCGCACGGGCAGGAAGAGGCACTCCGAGCCCGAGGGCGTGAAGAGCACCGGCAGCTTCCCCTCCGGCGGCTCCACGACGGCCTCGCCGCGCTCCATCCGCGTCACGATGCGCGAGACGACCGCGTCGAGCTCGGCGCCGGCGGGGACCGCCGTCGCCGTGACGTCGTCGTACGCCATCAGCACGTCGTCGCCCTTCACGCGGGTGACCTCGGCGCCCACGCTCACCGCCGTGCTCGTGTAGGCGAAGGTCTGGCCCGCGGAGTTGGCGAACGTCGTCTCCTCGACGTAGCGGTCCACCGACGCACCGACCTGCCAGCCGTCGCGCGAGAGCTGCTCGACGACGCGCCGGCCCAAAGCGGCGAGGTCCGCGACGTCGAGGCCGGCCACGGCATCGTCGGAGGTGCGGACCGCCTCGAGCTGCGAGAACGCGGGCCATGCGAGGTCGCACGGCTCGCCCTGCTCCGCGCTCGCGAGGGCGCGGCCCACCACGTCTTCGAGGGCGTCGTTCCCCGCGAGGTCGGTGGTGCCGGCGAAGCCGACGCGCCCACCGGCCACGAGGCGCAAGCTGAGTCCCGTCTCCCGGCGGAAGGCGCTCTCCTTGAGGCGGCCGGTCTCGAACCGGAGGGTGAGCTGCG
>JBEKGT010000285.1:0-3515 GCA_050012655.1 Gemmatimonadales bacterium
CCTTCAGCACCGTGTGCTTCCGCGCGACGCCGCCGGGCTCGCCGGAGAACCAGGACGCGTTCAACGAGCGGATACTGGCACGGGTGAACGACTCCGGACGCGTCTTCCTGTCCCACACCAAACTGCGCGGGCGGATCGTGCTGCGGCTCACCGTCGGCAACCTGCGCACGACCCGCGAGCACGTGGAGCGAGCGTGGGCGCTGATCCGCGAGGCGGCGGCCGAAGGCTGACGGGCGTCGCGCCGGCCGGCAGCAGGCCCGGATGCACGACGGGGCGCCGCTCGGCGCCCCGTTTGCGTTGGCGCGGGTCCGGACTTCCGGCGTGGCACCGTCGCTGCGCACCGGGCCGGCCGAGCGTCCCCCTTACTTCAGATCGGCCCCGCGAAACGGCACG
Source organism: Gemmatimonadales bacterium (assembly GCA_050012655.1). Classification (GTDB taxonomy): domain Bacteria; phylum Gemmatimonadota; class Gemmatimonadetes; order Gemmatimonadales; family JACORV01; genus JADGQW01. The sequence continues at coordinate 394 of JBEKGT010000285.1, forward strand.
CCGATCAGCGGCGCGATCAGGCACCAGTTGAAGAGCCCTGCGGCGAGCGGGAACAGCCCGACGATAGCGAGCACCTTTCCCGTGGTGCCCGGCACGACCCAGAGGCCGCACGCGATGAGCGCGAGCCCCAGCACCATGCGGAGGCTGCGGCCCAGTCCGCTGGCCATGAACTTGGCGAACCCCATCTGAACCTCCCGGTGGATGACGGGTGGCCCTGCGTGCGGGCCGGGAATCACGAATGAATCAGTAGACTTTCCAGCGCCGCGTGTGACGGCGCGATCGGAGCAGTCAGGGCGCCGGGGTGAAGAGCCACGCCATCTGCCGCGCCTGCTCCTGGGCGACGGCGAGGTTCCGCTCGAACAGGGCGCGGTGCTCCGCCGGAAGCGAGTCCCTGAGGCGCGCGGGCTCAAGCACGGCGTCGCCGCGGCCGCGGCCCACTTCCATGGCCTGTCCGAGGAAGCAGGTCGAGATCCCCGTGTCCATGCGGTTGATGACCGTGCAGTCGAACCAGGCGTAGCAGTCGCCGAGGATGGGGCAGCCCGTCACGCCGATCCGGTGCGGGAGGTCCGCCAGCTTGTCGCTCTCCCGCCCGCTCGAGAACCCCAGCTTCGCGACGACGTCCGTCTGCCCCTCGTGCAGGAGGTGCAGCGCGAAGCGCCCTGTCTCGCTCACGATCTCGTGCGTGAGGTGCCACTTGTTGATCTGGACGAGGAGTCGTGGGACGTCGGGGGCGATGGAGAGCCGCACGGCGCCGTCGGAGATCATCCCGTTCCGCTTCTCCCCTCGGGCGCTGGTGATGGCGACCACGGGGGTGGTGAGGTGCCGCAGGAGCTCGTAGCTCTGGCCGGGGTCCATGAGGGATAATCTGGCTGTTCGACGGGCGGGAGACCAGACGAGGAGGTGATGGAGGTGATGGACGTGATGGAGGTGATGGAGGTGATGGCGGCCAGGGCAGGTGGCGTCCTCTCCGCACCAGTCACCTCGATCGCCTCCATCACCCGTATCACCTCTTTCACCTCCATCACCTCTGTTCCCTCCCAGCCGTTGCCTCTCCCCATGTCCGACCCTACTTTCGCCCAATGCGGGTTCTGCTGGTCGAAGACGACCTCGAGCAGGCGAGAATCCTCGCCGAGGGGCTGTGCGAGCAGGGGCTGGAGGTGGACCATGCGGCCACCTACGCCGCGGGGCTGGAGTGCGCCCGGCACGGGGGCGCGGACGTCATCGTCCTCGACGTGATGCTCCCAGGGGGGAGCGGCTTCGACCTCTGTGCCCTCGCCCGGAAGGAGGGGGTGGCGACGCCGGTGCTGATGCTCACCGCTCGCGATGCCGTGGACGACCGGGTGGCGGGCCTCGACGCCGGCGCCGACGACTACCTCGCCAAGCCGTACGCCTTCCGCGAGCTGCTGGCGCGCGTGCGGGCGCTGGGGCGCCGCCAGCCTCGACTGGCGCCGCAGCGGCACTGCGTCGCCGACCTCGAGGTGGACCTCGTGACGCGCACCGTGCGCCGCGGCCGCCGGGAGATCGAGCTGACCGCCAAGGAGTTTGCCCTCCTGGAGGTCTTCGTCCGGCACGCCGGGGAGGTCCTCGATCGTGCGACGATCACCGCGCACGTCTGGGACGAGAACCACGATCCCTTCACCAACGTCCTCGAGGTGCTGGTACGTCGCCTGCGCCGCAAGATCGACGACGACTTCGCGCCGAAGCTGATTCAGACCGTGCGCGGTGCCGGCTACCGGTTCGGAGGGGGGGCCTGATGGACCCCCTCCGCCGCCTCCGCCTCCGCCTCACGGCGTGGTACGCGGGGACGTTCGCGTTCATCCTCCTGGTGCTGGGCATCGGCCTCTTCACCGCGATCGCGCGGCAGATCGACCTCGAGCTCAAGGCCTCGGTGCGCCGGGCCGCTCGCGAGCTGATCGGCGCCGCGCGGGTGCGGGAGATGGAGGCGCGGCAGGCGCGGGGTGCGGTGGTGGACGCCGTGGACGAGCTGCACATCCCCGACCGGAGCCTCTACCTCTTCGACGGGGCGGGGAACCTCATCCGCCCCGACACGGCCGGCCCGCGTCTCCGGGCGATGGCGCGCGAGGTGGCGCGAGGAGGGGCTGCGGACCGCGCCCTGGAGGAAGAGCGCGAGGGCCGCACTCTCGAGGTGCACGCCGAGCGGTTCCGGCTCGCCGACGGCCGCTGGTACGTGGCGATGGCGGTGGCCGACCGCGTAGAGCTGGAGGACCGTTACGCGCTCCTCATCGCGGCCTTCGCCGTCGCGGCGCTCGCCGCCCTGGCCCTCGTCTCCGGCGGCGGGATGCTCCTGGCGCGCAAGTCCACCGAGCCGGTGCAGCAGGCGATGGAGCAGATGCGCCGCTTCATGGCCGATGCCGCGCACGAGCTGCGGACACCCATCACCGTCCTGCGGAGCCGCGCGGAGGTGGCGCAGCAGAAGGCGCGCGGGCCGGAAGCCTACGCGGAAGCGCTCGCGGACGTCGAGCGCGAGGCCGCGCGGATGGGGACGATCGTGGACGACCTCCTCATCCTCGCCCGGGCCGACGCGGGCCAGCGCGCGCCGCGCCGCGAGCGCTGCTTCCTTGACGACGTCGTCCTCGACGCGGTGCACGCGGCCCAGCCCCTCGCCGAGCGACGCGGCGTGCGGCTGGAGGTCGGGGCGCTCGACGAGGCGGCGGTGAGCGGCGAGCCCGAGCTGCTGCGCCAGGCCGCGGTCATCGTCCTCGACAACGCGCTCAAGTACACGCCCGCCGGCGGCTCCGTCACGGTGACCGTCACGGCGGCGGAGGGGCGCTGCATTCTTACTGTGCGCGACACCGGCATCGGCATCGCCCCCGACGTGCTCCCCCACGTCTTCGAGCGCTTCTACCGCGGGGCGCCCGCCGAGGGGCGCGAGCCCGGCGCCGGCCTCGGCCTCGCCATCGCCCGGTGGATCGCCGACGCGCACGGCGCCGGGATCGACATCCGGTCGGAGGTGGGCCGGGGGACCGAGGTCTCCCTCGGCTTCCCCGCCGCGGTGTAATCCTGCTGACAGGTCCGGCCCCTAGCTTCCCGGGCGTATGAACACGATCGCTTCCGGAGGCCAGGCCGTTCCGTGGGTCGTGGCGCTGCTCCTCGCGTGCGGA
>JBEKGT010000286.1:0-3508 GCA_050012655.1 Gemmatimonadales bacterium
CGAGGACGACCTGCCGGACTTCGTCCTCTCCCCCCTCCCTGCGGAGGAGCACGCGGCCGTCGCCGCCCTCCTCCCGGCGATGGGCGATGCCGTCGAGTGCTGGATGACCGAGGGCGCTGAGCGTGCGATGGCGCAGTTCAACCGGAGGCCCGCCGCCGACGAGTGACGGCCCGCCTTCCCGAAAGGACGTCCCCCCGATGCCGCTGACCTCGTGGCTGCGCTCCCCCGGCCCGCGCCGCACCCTGCTGGCGTTCGCCGTCACTTTCCTCGCCGCGCTCGCCGTCTTCACGCTGCCGCGGTTCGTGTGGAACACGGTGGCCCAGGCGCGCGCGCAGGGGATCGAACAGCCGGTCTCAGGACGCCAAGGGGCTCAGGGGGCCGCCGCCACGGGGCCGCAGACCGCCGCCCCGGCGCCGACCGCCGACACGTCCAAGGCCCCGGCCCCCCCGGCCACCGACACGGCCCATCCGTCCGCGCCGGCGGGGGCGGCGTTGCCGCGCGCCGCGCGCCTCATCGGCCTCCTCGGGATGGCGCTCATCCTCGCCATCGGCTACGCGCTCTCGCGCAACCGCCGCGCGATCCGCTGGTCCACGATCGGGTGGGGCCTCAGCCTTCAGGTCCTCTTCGCCATCTTCGTGCTGCGGGTCCCCTTCGGGCAGAGGCTCTTCCAGTGGCTCGGCGCGGTGGTGACGCGGATCCTCGGCTTCTCATACGCGGGCTCCTCATTCGTCTTCGGCGAGATCGGGAAGCAGAACTCCAGCATCGGCGTGGTGTTCGCCTTCCAGATCCTCCCCGCCATCATCTTCGTCTCCGCCCTCTTCGCGATCCTCTACTACCTCGGCGTGATGCAGGTGGTGGTGCGCGCGATGGCGGTGGCGATGCACAAGCTGCTGCACGCCAGCGGCGCCGAGAGCCTCAATGTGGCGGCGTCCATCTTCATGGGCCAGACGGAGGCGCCCCTCACCATCCGGCCGTTCCTGAACAAGATGACGCGCTCGGAGCTGATGACCGTGATGACCGCGGGGATGGCCCACGTCTCCGGCGCGATCATGGCGGCGTACATCGCCTTCGGCATCGAGGCGCGGCACCTCCTCACCGCCGTGATCATGACGGCGCCCGGCACCATCCTCATGGCCAAGCTCCTCGAACCGGAGACGGAGCAGCCGGAGACGATGGGGCACGTCCAGCTCGACATCCCGAAGACCGACGTGAACGTCGTGGACGCGGCCTCGCGCGGGACCGGCGAGGGGCTCCACTTGATGCTCAACGTCATCGCGATGCTGATCTCCTTCATCGCGATCGTGGCGCTCCTCAACGGCTTCTTCGGCTGGGTCCACGGACTCGTGGCGTGGTTCCCGGGGAGCCTGCAGGTCGTGCTCGGCTGGATCGGCCGCCCGATCGCCTGGACGATGGGGGTGTCGTGGGCCGACAGCGGCACGGTCGGCGCCCTCCTCGGCGAGCGCGCGGTGCTCAACGAGTTCATCGCCTTCGCGGACCTCGGCCGGCTGCGCGCCGGCCTCGACCCGCGGTCGTTCACCATCGCGTCGTTCGCGCTCTGCGGCTTCGCCAACATCTCGTCGGTGGGGATCCAGATCGGCGGCATCGGCGCCCTCGCCCCCGAGCGGAAGCACGATCTGGCGCGGCTGGGGTTCCGGGCCATGCTGGCGGGGACGCTGGCGAACTTCATGTCCGCGACGATCGCGGGGATCTTGCTCTAGCGAGGATATGATTGAGGTGATGGAAGTGATCGAGGTGATCGAGGCGATCAGCCCTTCTCCATCACCTCTATCACGTTCATCACCTCTATCACCTCCATCACCTCAATCACCTCTATCACCTTCATCACTTCGACAGTCTCGCTCACGCCGCCCGGCTGACGATCACTCCCTCCGCCAGCTGCGCATCCAGCGCCACCGTGGTGAACCCCATCCGCACGACCATCGCCGGCCAGCGGCGTTCCACCTCCAGCTCGACCCCCGGCAGGAGCCCGAGCGCGAGGAGCTTTCGCAGATCGCCCCCCTTGGGAGCCGCGAGCCGCCGCACCGTCGCCCGCTCCCCCGCGCCGAGCGAGGCCAGCGTCGCGGGCAGGTAGAAGTCCCCCGCGATCGGGCACCCGTTGCAGCCCGCCGTCGTCCCGCACATCGTGCATTTCACGCCCAGCCTCCTACCGCCCGCAGCAGCCAGCCCACCAGCCCACCCGTCAGGAAGGCCACGCCCGTCGCGACGACGAGCACCGTCACCGCCATAGCCGTCCCGCGCTCCCGCCGCATCACCAGGAACTGCGCGATGCACGGCACGAAGAGGGTGATCGTCACCGCCGCGGTGGTGAGCGCCGCCGGGCCGAGCACCCCACGGTGGGCCAACTCGTACAGCCCCGCCGCTCCGAAGTCCCTCCGGAAGAAGCCGTAGAGGAACGCCGGCGCCGCCGCGTCGGGGAGGCCGATGAGCCGCACCGCCGGCTCGAGGAGATGGGTCGCCGCTCGCAGCGCGCCCGTCAGCTCCCCCGCCCACAGGATGACGCTCGCCAGCAGGAAGAGGGGGAGGATCTCCGCGAAGTACCACCGCACCCGCGTGCCGGTCTTGAGGAGGACGTTGCGCACCGTCGGCACGCGCAGCGGGGGCAGCTCGAGGTAGAAGCTCGGCGGATCGCCGGGGAGGAGCCGCGCGGCCAGCGCGCCCACGACGACGAACACCGCGACCAGCACCCCGGCCCACACCGCCACCGCCGCGGGGTACACGCTCAGGATGCCGAGCACCACGCCGAGTTGCGCCGAGCAGGGGATGGCCAGCGCCAGGAGCAGCGTCACAATCACCCGCTCGCGCCGCGTCTCCAGGGTGCGCGTCACGAGCGTCGCCATGGTGTTGCAGCCGAAGCCGAGCACCAGCGGGATGACCGCCCGCCCCGAGAGGCCGAGCCGCTTGAGGCCGCGGTCGAGGAGGAGCGCCAGGCGCGGCAGGTAGCCGCAATCCTCGAGGAGCGCGAAGACGAGGAAGAAGGTCCCGACGATGGGGAGCACGATCGCGACGGCGTAGCGCACGCCGAGGGTGAAGAGGCCGTACGGCCCGACGAGGAGGTCGCGGAGCGGCGCCCACGGCACGAGGGCGTGCGCCGCAGCCGTCACCGGCGGCTGGAGCCAGCGGTCGAACACCACCCGCTCGACCCAGCCCACCAGCGTCCCGGCGCCGAAGGTCCCGACGAAGCGGTAGAACCCCAGGTAGAGGACCGCCAGCACCAGCGGGATCCCCGTCCAGGGCGAGAGGAGCGCGCGGTCGAGCGCCGCGCGGCGCGCCCGCCGCTCCGGCGGCGCATCCGGCACCACGCCGTCGAGGAGCGCCAGCGCCATCCGCCGCCGCGCCGTCGCGAGCGCCACGGCGAAGCCGTCGGCCTGGCCCCAGCGCGCGTCCCGCATGGACGTGGCGGCCAGCCAGAGCCGGGGCGCGCCGGCCGCCGCCATGACGGGCTCCAGCTCCGGGTCGCCGCACAGCGCCAGCTCCGCGTCGAGGAGCC
>JBEKGT010000287.1:0-3498 GCA_050012655.1 Gemmatimonadales bacterium
TACGAGGCGGCGGACATCTCGACCAACGAGCACGTCGCGGTCAAGATCATGACCCCCAAGCTCGCCCAGGACAAGACGGCCGCCGACCGCCTGCGCCGCGAGGCCGGCCTCGCCATGCGGCTCAAGCACCCCAACGTCTGCCCGATCTTCCGCCTGGGCGAGACGCCCGAGGGGCTCATCTACCTCGTGATGCCGCTGCTGCACGGCGAGCTGCTGTCGGACAAGGAGGTGCGCGAGGGCGCGCTCCCGCTCTCCGTGGGCGTCCCGCTCATGCGGCAGGTGTGCGAGGGGCTCCAGTACGCCCACGACATGCAGATCGTGCACCGCGACCTCAAGCCCGAGAACATCTTCGTCGAGCCGCAGGAGGGCGGCGCGCTCCGCGCGGTCGTAATGGACTTTGGCCTCGCCAAGGAGAAGAAGGCGGAGCCGGGGATGGCGAAGCTGACGGCCACCGGCATCATCCTCGGCACGCCGGAGTTCATGAGCCCGGAGCAGATTCGCGGCAAGACGCTCGACGGCCGGTCGGACATCTATGCCCTCGGCCTCGTGGCGTTCGAGATGTTCACGACGAAGCTGCCGTTCGAGGGGAAGACCTCCCAGGACCTGATGATCGCGCGGCTCCGCGGCCAGCCGGTCCCGCTGCGCCGGTCGCGGCCCGACCTCAATTTCTCCCCCACCTTCGAGAAGGCGCTCATGAAGGCGATCGAGACGGAGCCCGGCGACCGCTACCAGACAGCGCTCGAGTTCGCGAAGGCGCTAGAGGGCGCGACCGACGGCGGCGCGGCTTCCGGCGGCATCGCCGGCAAGCTGAAGAGCCTCTTCTAGTGCGGCGGGCGGCGGCGGCGCTCGCGCTCGGTCTCGCCGCCGCCGCCCCGCTCCACGCCCAGGCGGCTGGGCCAGCTAGCGAGCGCGCGGCGCCGCCCCGCCTCACCGTCGGGATCCTCGGCTACCGCTTCACCGTTCTCCTCCCCGACAGCGGCGACACCATCGCCGGCCGGGCCCAGGTCCGCGTCCGCCGGCTCCGCGCCGGTGCGACCGACACGCTCCCTCTCGACCTCGTGGGGATGACGGTGCGGGAGGTGGTGGGCGACGCGGGCCGGCCCTTCACGTCCGACTACGACGGCCGGGTCCTCCACGTGGTGCTCCCGCCGGCGCCCAGGCCCGGCGCCGAGACCATCACCGTGGCGTACGCGGGCCAGCCCGCCGACGGCCTCATCAGCGCCGCGAACGCCCGCGGCCGCCGCGCCGTCTTCGCCGACGACTGGCCCGATCGCGCGCGGAACTTCATCCCCTGTGTGGACCATCCCGCGTTCAAGGCCCCCGTCACCTGGGAGATCGAGGCGCCCGCCGCGATGCGGGTGGTGGCGAACGGCGCGCTGGAGAGCGTCCGCGACGCTCCGGGGGGCCGCCGCCGCTGGGTCTACGTGGAGGCCCGTCCGATCCCCACCTACACGATGGTCCTCGGCGCCGCGCCCTTCACCGTGAGCCGGCACGCGCCTGCGGTGACCGGCCGCGACTCCACCCTGACGGAGGTCTGGGCCTACCCCGAGGATTCCGCCTTCGCGGACTCGGTGCCCTTCCGGCGCGCCACCGCGATCGTCGAAGCCGGGAGCCGCATCATCGGCCCCTTCCCCTGGCGCAAGCTCGCGCACGTGGAGTCGTCCACCCGCTACGGCGGGATGGAGAACTCCGCCGCGATCTTCTACGCCGACGGGTTGTACGTCGGGCGGCACATGGCTGAGGGCGTCGTGCGCCACGAGACGGCGCACCAGTGGTTCGGCGACGCCGTGACGGAGCGCGACTGGCGGCACCTCTGGCTCTCCGAAGGGTTCGCCAGCTACTTCGACCTCGTCTTCGCCGCCGCGCTCGGCGACGACTCGGCCCTCGCCCGCGGCATGCGCTCCGAGGCGCGCGGGTACCTGGCGTCCAACGTCGTGAACCGTCCCCTGGTGGACGCCGCGGCCGAGGACCTCATGGGCCTGCTCAACGCCAACAGCTACAACAAGGGCGCGTGGGTGCTGCACATGCTGCGCGGCGAGGTCGGCGACTCCGCGTTCTTCCGCGGCATCCGCCGGTACTACGCCGCGTTCCGCGACTCGTCGGTGCTGAGCGAGGACTTCGCGCGCGTGATGGAGCGCGCCGCCGGGAGGGACCTGCGCTGGTTCTTCCGGCAGTGGCTCTACCAGCCCGGCTACCCGCGCCTCGGCGTGACGTGGCAGGCGGACGGCGCCGGACGGCACGTCACGCTGCGCGTCCGGCAGGCGCAGAGAGCCGAGTGGGGGCGCTTCCGCCTCCCCCGCGTCGCGGTGCGCTTCACCGCCGCCGGCGGCGGGACGGTAGGCGAGCGCACCATCGCCCTCGACCCCTCGCGCGCCGAGCAGACGTTCACTTTCACGCTTCCGCGTGCGCCGACCGGGCTCGTCGTGGACCCGGAGGGGCGGCTGCTGCTGACGGCGGAGGTGCGGAAAGGACCGTAGCCTGCGCCCCATCACCCAACACCCGTCAGGGAATGACGATACGTTTTATCGTAATTGACTTGGGGCCGCACGGCCCGGCGAGGACGGTCTGAACTCGCAGCAGATCCGTATCCAGAGCTTCGTGGCGGCGGGGCGTGCCGGGGTGTGGGACGCCCTGCGCCATCGGACCGACGTGGTGCTCGACGTGCTCCCCGAACCGCGCTGGCCGGAGGGGACCGCCTTCGAGGCGCCCTCGCAGCTTAGCGCGCCGTGGCCGCACACGGCGTCCCTCGGCGGCGCCACGGAAGTCCAGGTGGACCTCGCCGAGGTGGGCTCCGGCACGCTGCTCGACGTGCGACACCGCGGCCTCGGCGAGGGGCCGGCGTGGGACGAGGCGATCGGCGGGTACTTCGCCGCCTGGCTGCAGGCGTTGGCCGCGCTCGGGGTGCTGGTCGAGAGCGGCGTGGACGCGCGGCCGGCGGAGGCGCTGCGGGGCAGGGAGCGCTACGTCGCATCGGGGGAGATTCCCGCGGCGGCGGACGCCGCGTGGCGGTCGCTCACCGACCGGTACGTGCTGGAGCGCTGGAGCGACGGTGTGCTGGACGGCGCGGAGACGCTGGAGGCGCTGGAGGGGCGGTTCCTGCGGCTGGCGCTCCCGCCGCGCGCCGCGGCGGCGGATGCCCCGGCCCACGGGGTGGCCACGCCGACGGAGCTGACCGTCATCTTGCGGCGCACGCCACGGGGGACGCACGTCGCCCTGGCGGAGTACGGCGTATCGGGGCGCGAGCCCTCGACTCGCTGGCCGCCGATGTTCGAGCGGCTGGCGCGGTTCCTCGGCTGACTCCGCGCCGTGCGCCTCTGGTCCCTCCACCCGTGCTATCTCGACCCCGCCGGCCTCGTCGCCGTCTGGCGCGAGCGGCTGCCGGTTCGACCGCACGAAGCTCGGCCGTCACCGCGTCCGCGGCCGACTGCGCGTGGCTACCGGCCAGATGGCCTTCGAGTGGGTGCACCTCCTGGCGAAACTGCGGCGGCGCCGGCCCGC
>JBEKGT010000288.1:0-3495 GCA_050012655.1 Gemmatimonadales bacterium
GCATCCACGAAGCCCCGCGCCGCGGCGTGCGTGGCCTCCAGCTGGTGCTCGGAGTCGGCCCGCCTCGCGTCCACCGCCGCCGCCAGCTGCGGAGCGGGTCCGCCCGCCGCGGCGGCCTTCTCGAGCTCCGGGCCGTACACCGCGCCGATGGCCGACTCCCCCTCCATCACGCCCATCCGGCCGGTGGGGAGGGAGAAGATGAAGTCGGGGTCGAACCCCTGCCCCGCCATCGCGTAGTAGCCGGCGCCGGAGGCGTGGTTCACCGTGAGGACGAGCTTCGGGACGGACGCCGTGGCCATCGCCTCGACGAAGCGCGCGCCGGCCCGGATGATCCCCGACGCCTCCGCCTCGGGCCCCACCATGAACCCCGACACGTCCTGCACGAAGAGGATAGGGATGCGCTCGCGGTTGGCCATCTCGATGAAGTAGGCGACCTTCTCCGCGCTCTCTGTGTAGATGATCCCGCCGAAACGCGGAGGGCCCCCCGCCGCGTCCTTCACCAGCCCGCGGTGGTTGGCGATCACGGCCACGGTGCGCCCGGCGATGGCGCCGTGGCCGCAGAGCATCTCCCGCGCGTGGTCCGCCTGGAACTCCTCGAGCCGCCCCTCGTCGAGCACGCCATCGAGCAGGTGGCGCATGTCGTACGACATCCGGTGGTCGGCGGGGAGGAGGTCGTACAGCTCTTCCGGCGTCCGCTTGGGGGGCAGCGTGGCGCCGGCCGGCGGCGAGGGGGCCGCCGCGCGCGGGAGCCGCGCCACCAGGTCGCGCAGACGGTCGAGAGCGTCGGCGTCGTGCTTCGCGAGGTAGTGCGCGACGGCGCTCGTGGCGGTGTGCATGCGCGCGCCGCCGAGGGACTCGCTGTCCACCGTCTGGCCAGTGGCGCCCTTCACCAGGTTCGGTCCGCCGAGCCCCATGAAGGAGGTGCCGTCCACCATGACGATGACGTCCGAGAGGGCCGGCAGGTAGGCGCCCCCGGCGATGCAGGGGCCCATCACCGCCGCGAGCTGCGGCACGCGCAGGTGCCGGCGCATGAGCGAGTTGTAGTAGAAGAGCCGTCCCGCTCCGTACTGCCCGGGGAAGACGCCGCCCTGATACGGGAGGTTCACGCCGGCGGAGTCCACCAGGTAGACGATGGGGATCCGCTGGCGCATCGCCACCTCCTGCGCCCGGAGCATCTTCGTGATCGTCTCCGGCCACCAGGAGCCCGCCTTCACGGTGGCGTCGTTGGCGACCACCACGACCTCGCGTCCCGCCACCACACCGACGCCGGTGACCACCCCCGCGCCGGGCGCCTGCCCGTCGTAGCGATCGTGCGCCACCAGGAGACCGAGCTCGAGCCATGGCTCGCCGGGGTCGAGGAGGCGGGCGAGCCGCTCGCGCGCGGTCATCTTCCCGGCGGCATGCTGCTTCGCGGCCTTCTCGGCGCCGCCCCCCTCACGGAGGTGGTCGGCAAGGGCGCGGTACTGGTCGGAGAGGGTGCGGAGGCGGCCCGGATGAGAGGCCACTACGGCCTCAGGTGGCCGCGGGCCCAGGACCGGATGTACTCGATCAACTCGCCGGTGGAGGTGCCGGGCCCGAAGAGCCGGCCGACGCCCTGCGCCTGCAGCTTGTCCATGTCCTCGCGCGGGAGGATACCGCCGCCGGTCAGGAGGAGGTCGGCGCGGCCCGCGTCCCGGAGGAGCGCGAGCACGCGGGGGAAGAGCGTCATGTGGGCGCCGGAGAGGATCGAGAGGCCGACGACGTCCACGTCCTCCTGGACGGCGGCGGCGGCGATCATCTCGGGGGTCTGGTGGAGGCCGGTGTAGATAACCTCCATCCCCGCGTCGCGGAGGGCGGCGGCGACCACCTTCGCGCCGCGGTCGTGGCCGTCGAGGCCCGGCTTCGCCACCAGCACCCGGATGGGGCGCGGGAGTCCGTCGGCGGGCGCGGGCGCGGTCGTTGAGGCGCTCATGGGGTCATCATCCTACCGGGCGGGCTGCGCAGCGACAAGCTCGCGGCAGAGGGTGGGCACATCGCGCGCCGTGCGGCAGTCGCGCGCCCCGTAGCGGCCGAGGGGGTCGAGGAGGACCGGCTCGATGCCGGCCCGCCGCGCTCCGACGACGTCCACCGGGTAAAGGTCGCCGACGTACAGCGTCTCCGCCGCCGAGACGCCGGCGAGGCCGAGCGCGAGGTCGAAGATACGCGGGTCGGGCTTCTCGATGCCGACCGCCCCGCTGTCCACGACGAAGGCGAGGTGCGGAGCGAACCCGGCGCCGGCGAGGAGCTGGTCCACCGTGCCGTCGGCGTTCGACACCACGCCGACGATGAAGCCCGCCCGGCGCAGTGCGGCGAGCGCATCCACCGCGCCCGGCTGAGGAACGGTCCAGAGGTTGGCCGCGCGGTGCTCCGCCACGACGTGGGGCGCCACCTTGGCGATCTCCTCCCCCGTGTAGCCGAGTGCCCCGAACATCGCGCCGAAGTGGAGCACCCAGCGGTCGCGGTCCTTCCGGCCCCCGTTCTGCGCCATCGCGGCCTCCACGGCGTCGCGCCCCGCGTACTCCGCCGCGACGAACGCGTCGGCGTCCGGTGCGCGCGCGAGGACGTTCCGCAGCACCCCCGCGACGCGGCCGTAGTCGGGGTTGATCAGCGTGCCCCCGGCGTCGAAGAGGACGGCCCGCAGCGCCATCAGCGCGCCAGCTGGAAGCGCAAGATCGCTCCGAGGCGGTCGAAACGCTTCGCCGCCGCTCCGCGCACCACCGCGACGTGCGCGCGCTGCCGGAGCGCGTCCTCCATCGCGTCGTCGAGGAGGTCCGCGATGGGCAGCGCCTCCCCCTCGCCGCGGAAGGTCGCAGTAGACTCACTGAGACGTCCGCTGATGCTGTATCGGTAGCCCGGCACTCGGGCGTCGTGGTCCACCAGGAGCGTGCGCACCTGGCCCCTTCCGAGCGCGCGGAGCGTCGGCTCCACGCCGTCCACGCCCCAGAGGTTCGGCAGCGCCTGGCGGAACTCCTCGACCGCCGCGTCGGCGTGGGCCTGCGCCCGGTCCCCCGCCAGCTCCATCGCCCGGGCCTGGACCTCCGCCGCCGTGACCTGCTTCGTCGCCAGGGCGAGCACGCCCACCAGCCGCTCGCGAACCGAAGGGTGGAGGTGGGCCACGAGGGACTCCGCCGCGCCCCCGCCGCCGCCGACCACGAGGCCGTTGTAGGTCCCCGAGCGCAGCCGCTGCGTCACCGCCTCCGCCACTCGGGCGAGGTGACGGTCCTTCTCCTCGCGGATGCGGTTCTGGAATCGGTACTCCCCGGCCCCGCCGAGCCGCGGCAGCGACTTCTCGGTGCTGTGGAAACGTCCCCCCTTCGACGCGTCGGGGGCCGCGAGCCCCTCCAGCTCCACCGTCCCGAGGAGCCCGACGTCGAAGAACCGGGCCGCGCGCCGGTCGGCCACCACCGCGAGGAGGCGCGTCCCCTCCTCCGTCAGCGCCACCAACTCCCCGACGACCGCCGTGCGGTCCACCAGGAC
>JBEKGT010000289.1:0-3467 GCA_050012655.1 Gemmatimonadales bacterium
TACGGCGGTGGCGCGGATCACCGGTGGGCGCATCGCCCTCAAGTACCACGAGGCGGGGATGGACCTCGGCCTCTCGCCCGATCCCATCACGAGCTTCCGGCTCTTCCAGACCCAGGTGCTGGCGGAATACGATCAGGCGGCGGCGGAGTTCGGCCTCACGGTGCTGGACGGCACGCGGTCCATCGTCGAGCAGCAGCGGGAGGTCCGCAAGCAGGTGAAGCCGCTCCTCAAGGGCCTGCGGCGCGCGTCCGGCGCCCGCGCGCGCCCCGCGGGGGTGTGACGTGGACTCCCGCTTCTACGGTGCCGGCCTCGCCAAGCTCGCGGTCCAGGACCTCACCGGTCCGCTGATCGTCATCGAGGGCGCCGACGGCGTCGGGCGCTCGACCCACATGGAGCTGCTCCAGGGGTGGCTCGAGGGCCAGGGGCTCGCGGTCCTCTCCACCGGGCTGGTGCGCTCGGCCCTCACCCGGCGGGGCATCCTCACGGCGAAGGAGGGCCACTCGTTCGACCGGACGACGATGGCGCTCTTCTACGCCACCGATCTCGCCGACCGCATCGAGCACGAGATCATCCCGGGGATGCGCTCGGGCTTCGTGGTGCTCGCCGACCGCTACGTCTACACGACAATGGCGCGGGGCGCCGCGCGCGGGCTCAGCCGCGACTGGCTCTCCAAGCTGTACGGCTTCGCGCTCGTGCCGAGCAAGGTCTTCTTCCTGCGCCTCGACCCCGACGAGCTGATCCGCCGCACGCTGCGCCGCGGCGGCGAGCTTGACTACTGGGAGTCGGGCCGTGACACGGGCCTCGCGCCGGACCTCTACTCGTCGTTCCGCGCCTACCAGACGCTGATCCTCCAGGAGTTCGATCGGATGGCGGAGGCGTACGGTTTCGTCACCATCGACGCCTCGCGCTCGGTCGAGGAGGTGCAGGCGGAGCTGCGGCGCGGGGTGGCGGCGTTCCTCGATCCCTCCCTCCTTGCGCCGCCGGCCGATGGCAGCGACTGACCGCTTCGCCGCCATCGACGTCGGCTCGAACTCGGTCCGCTGCCTGATCGCCGAGCAGGGCGAGGACGGGCACCTCACCGTCATCGACGACTTGAAGGACCAGCCCCGCCTCGCCCGCGGCCTCTCGGCCACGGGGATGCTCCACGCCGAGGCGATGGACCGCGCGGTGGAGGCCATCGGCCGGATGCTCCAGGCGGCGGAGCGGCGCGGCGCGGCGCGGGTGGCCCTGGTGGCCACGGCCGCGGTGCGCGACGCCGCCAACGGCGCGGAGTTCGCCGAGCGGATCAAGCGCGAGCTGGGGGTCCCCCTCGAGGTGATCGACGGGGAGACCGAGGCACGACTCGCCTTCCTCTCCGTCCGCGAGCATTTCGCGGTGGTGCGCGGCCGGGCGGTGGTGATGGACATCGGGGGCGGCAGCCTGGAGCTGGTCCTGGCCGCCGCGGGGCTGGTGGATCAGGCCGTCTCCCTCCCCTTCGGCGCGGTGCGGCTCACGGAGCAGTACCTCGCCGGCGCCGCGAAGCCCGAAGCGGGGCTGCGGCGCCTCCGGAGCGCCGTGCGCCAGCGCCTCCGGAGCGCGATCCCGGCGCGCGAGTGGTCGGGCGCGAAGCTCTTCGGCTCCGGCGGCACCTTCACCAACGCCGCCCGCATCCTCGCCGCCCGGGAGCGCGGGAAGGTCCCCCCCGCCGTCCACGGCGCGACCCTCACTCTCGGCCACCTGCAGCGGGTGCTGGAGTGGCTCGCCGGGATGACGCTCGCCGAGCGCCGGCAGGTGCCGGGCCTCAACCCCGAGCGCGCCGACATCCTCCCCGCCGGCCTCGCGGTGGCCGCAGAGGTGCTCGAGCACTTCGCGGTGCAGCAGCTCACTGTCTCGGCGTTCGGCCTGCGGGAGGGACTCCTCCTGCACCTCGCGCGCCCACAGGCGGTGGAGGACGAGGGCCCCAAGCGCCTGCGGGCGATGCGGCGCTTCGCCGACCGGTGCCGCACCGACCGCCGGCACGTCGAGCAGGTCCTGCGGCTCGCCCGCTCCCTCTTCGACGTGCTCGGCAAGCACCTCGGCTGTGTCCCCGAGGACTGGGACCTCCTCGAGGCTGCCGCGCTCCTCCACGACGTCGGCACCCTGGTCTCGTACCGGGGCCACCACAAGCACAGCTACCATCTCATCGCCCACGCCGAGGCGCTGCCCCTCGCCCCCGACCAGCGCCGCCTCGTGGCGGTGATCAGCCGCTACCACCGCAAGGCGCCCCCGTCGAAGAGGCACCCCGAGTTCGCGGCGCTGCACCCCGACGAGCGCGCCCGCGTCCGGCGGGTGGCGGCGATCCTCCGCGTGGCCGACGGCCTCGACCGCGGGCACGTTTCCGCCGTCGAGGCGGTCCGCGTGCGGATGATGCCGGGTCGGCTCATCCTCGACGTGGCGCCGCGGCTCGCGAGCACCGATCTCAAGCTGGAGTTGTGGGGCGCCCAGCGGAAAGCCGACCTGCTGCAGGAGCTGCTGGAGCGCGAGGTGGTGGTGCGCACGCCGGCGCTCGCTTCACCGCCGGCGAGGGCGCGGAAGCCGGCCTAGCCCTGCGGCCGGCCGCGGGGCCGCGCGCGAGAGAGCGCGCGCCCCCGCCCGGGACCCCTCACTCGCCGTAGGGAATCCAGATGTTCTTCACTTCCGTCGCCCGGCGGAGGAACTCGCGGCCCTCCCCCTGCGACGCCGCGGCCCAGTCCCGCGCCACCAGCGAGCACCACGTCCGCTTCATGTTCCCCGCTGCCGCCGCCTCGGCCGCGCGGACCGCGCCCTGATCCTCCACGCCGCCGAAGAACCACAGCCCGTCCACGTCGAAGTGGTCCGCCAGCACCGCCGCGAGCGCGTGCCGGTCGCCGGTGACGATGTTCACCACGCCCCCGGGCACGTCCGAGGTCTCGAGGACAGCGTAGAAGTCGGTCGCCGCGAGGGGATGCGCCGTCGAGGGGATCACGACGGTGGTGTTCCCCAGCGCGACCGCCGGCCCCACCAGCGACACCAGGCCGAGGAGCGACGGGGCCTCGGGCGCCACGATGCCCATCACGCCCACCGGCTCGTGCATCGCCAGCGTCACGCCCCGGATCGGGACCTGGTGCACCGCGCCGTCCCACTTGTCGGCCCACGCCGCGTAGGTGAAGAGGCGCGCCACCGACTGCTCCACCTCCCGCGCCGCCGCGCGCCGGCCGGCCCCCGTCATCGCGTCGATCCGCGCGGCGAAGTCCGCCGCCCGCGCCGAGAGGTTCTCCGCGACGTAGTAGAGGATCTGCGCCCGCGCGTGTCCCGAGGCCCGCCCCCACCCCGCCGCCGCATGCGCCGCCTCGACCGCGTCGCGGACGTCCTTCCGGTTCCCTTCTCCGACCTCACCGAGCAGCCCCCCGTCGGCCGCGAGCACCTTGCGACTGTAGCCCCCGTCGGGCCGCCGCTGCTTCCCGCCGATGAACAGCTTGGGGGTGCGGTCC
>JBEKGT010000290.1:0-3448 GCA_050012655.1 Gemmatimonadales bacterium
CATCCCGGCGTTCCTCGCCGCGCAGCGGCCCGCGCCGATCGCCGTGCCGCCCGGCCAGGCGCACGCCGCCACGCTGACCGCCTCCGTCACCACCGAGCCGGCGGTGACCCTGGTCCACGCCGGCCGCCTGATCGACGGTGTCTCCGACCAGGTGCGCACCGACGTAGGCATCGTGGTGACCGACGAGCGGATCACCTCCGTCGCCTCCTGGGATGAGGTGCGGCGCCAGCATCCCGGCGCCCGGGTGATCGACCTCAGTCGCGCCACCGTCCTCCCCGGCCTCATCGACGATCACGTGCATCTGCTCCTTCAGGGCGACCCGACCGCCGTCTCGTATGAGGACCAGCTCCTCCGGCAGTCCATCCCCTACCGCGCGATCCTCGGCGCGCGCAACGCCTACCACGCCCTCACCGAGGGGTTCACCGCCCTGCGGGACCTCGAGAGCGAGGGCGCGATGTACGCCGACGTGGACATCAAGCGCGCGATCAACGCGCACGAGGTCCCGGGGCCGCGCCTGTGGGTCTCCACGCGCGCCTTCGCGCCGACGGGGATGTACCCGATCACGACGCCCAACTGGGAGATCGACCTGCCCCACGGGGTGCAGGTCGCGGACGGCCCCGACGAGATCCGCCGGGCGGTGCGCGAGCAAGTCCGCAACGGTGCCGACCTCATCAAGTTCTACGCCGACCGCCGCTACTATGTGGACGCCGCCGGCGCGCTGCGCAGCTGGGTGAACTTCACCGACGAGGAGATGCGGGCGATGGTGGACGAGGCGCACCGCCTCGGCCGGCCCGTCGCGGCGCACGCGGTCGGGCGGGACGGGGTCGAGGCCGCGCTCCGCGCCGGCGTCAACACCATCGAGCATGGCTACGGCATCACCGACTCGATCGCGCAGGTGATGGCGCAGCGCGGCGTGTACTGGTGCCCCACCATCTTCGTCAACATCTACGTGGCGCCGGGACGCGCCTCGGACGGGAACCCGATCTACGCCCGGATGGCGGAGATCGAGCGCCGCGCCTTCGTCAGCGCACTGCGGGCAGGCGTCAAGATCGCGTACGGCACCGACGCCGGCGGCTTCCCCTGGACGGAGCCGCTGGCCAGCGATTTCCGCTACATGGTGGAGTACGGGATGACGCCGATGCAGGCGATCCGCTCCGCGACCAGCGTCGCGGCGGAGTTGCTCGGACAGCAGGACGACATCGGGACCGTGGCCGTGGGCCGCTACGCCGACCTCATCGCCGTGGCGGGCGACCCCCTCCAGGACATCCGGGAGCTGGAGCGCGTGCGGTGGGTGATGAAGGGAGGGACGATCTACAAGGACGCGTACGAGCCGGGGAGGGAGTGGAGACCGTAGAGGAACCTGGCTCCTCAGCTATGCGTGGACCTGGTTCCGCCCCGCCTCCTTCGCCCGGTACATCGCCGCGTCGGCCGCCCCCACCAGCGTCTCGACCGTCGGCCATTCGGGACCGCCGTCGTAGACGGTGATCCCCGCCGAAATGGTGACGCCGCGCGCGGCCCGCCCGGCGTCGATCGGGAGCGAGCCCACCGCGCTGCGGAACCGCTCGGCCGCCAACCACGCGCCCTCTTCGGGCGAGCCCGCCAGCACCGCCAGGAACTCCTCACCGCCGTAGCGGCACAGCCAGTCCACGGCGCGCCCCGCCTCGGCGAGGCGGCGTCCCACCTCCGCGAGCACGCGGTCCCCCGCCTGATGGCCGAGGGAGTCGTTCACGGTCTTGAACTTGTCGAGGTCCATCATGATGAGCGCCAGGGGCTGGTGGGTGCGCGCGGCGCGGCGGATCTCGCGCTTCAGGGCATCGAGGACCACCTCGCGGCGGTACAGCCCGGTCAGCCGGTCGTTGAGCGCGATGGACGCCTTGTCCACGATCTTCCGCGTCGTCACCCACGCCACCGTCAGGACGAACACGACGGCGCCGGTGTAGATCCAGGGCATCCCCACGCTCGAGAGCACCCCCCACTCCCCGAGGACGTCGTGCAGCAGCGCCGCCACGAAGATGGCGATGCCCCAGAGCAGGGGCTTCCCGTCTTCTACGCCGCGCTGCAGCTGCTGGATGGCGAGGACGATGACCACCAGGCTCGCCACGATGAGCGCGGGATCCAGGAGATATATCCCGATCGCGCGGAGCTCGCCCCAGCCGGACACCGCGAGCCCCACGGTGCCGAGTGCCGCGAAGAAGAAGCCGAGTCCGGCGACGCCGCGATGCCGATCGATCTCGAGGAGCCGCCGGAAGGCGAAGCAGAAGAAGGCGGCGGCCATCCCCGCGAGGAAGAGGTAGAGCCGATAGAAGTCCAGCACATCGCTCAGCCAGACGCGGAACGACGGCACCCAAAGGACGAAGAGGAGACCCAGGGCGGCGATGTGGATGAAGAGGTAGAGGTGCTCCGTGTTCTCGGGCCGCCGGACCCAATAAAAGAGCAGGTTGATGGAGATCCCGACGAGGAGCAGGGCGGTCGCCACGAGGAGGAACGAGATGCGGGAGTCCCGCGCCTCGAACGCGACCAGCGGTCCGGCGAGCACGGGGCCGACGATGCCGCCGGTGCCCTCCTCGGAGTACACCTGCACCGCCAGCACGTGCTCCCCCCGCGTCATCGCCTCGCGCGGGAGGGGAAAGTTCACCGGCACGTTCGAGCGGGCGTCGTAGCGGGGGGGGAAGGCGCCGGCACCGCCGATCCGGCGGCCGTCCGCAAACACCTGGTAGGCCGTCGCGACGCTGGCGAACCGCACGCCCATCGGTGCCGTGATCGTGGAATCGACCTGATAGTGGAGCCGGTACCAGGCGTAGCCCCGGTAGCCGGGGAACCCCGCGTCCGCCCATGTGGCGGGCACCGCCACGCGGCGCCAGCCGCTGTCGGGATGTCCGGGCGTCGCCCAGGCCGGCCCGTCACCGACGGCGAAGCGCCAACCGCCCCCGAACTGAGCGATGCCCGAGACGGGGAAGGGCTGCGGCGCCTGGATGGCCGCCACGACGGCGAGGAGGACAGCCAGCATGGACGGCCTAACCTAACACCCCGGAGCACGCGAGGGCGAGAACCCGGAGCGCGGGGTATGATTGAGCCATGAGCACCCCTCCCGCGGCACCCCGCGTCACGGCCCAGGAAGCCCGCGAGGTCGCCGAGGCAGCCCGGGAGACCGAGTGGACCCGCCCCAGCTTCGTCGCCGGGCTGTTCGACGGCCGGCTGCGGATGGACCGCATCCACCCGCATCCCGTTCCCGACCCAGCCGACGAGGCCGCTGCGGCGCCGTTCTTCGCGGCGCTGCAGCGCGCGATGGACGAGCACCTCGACCCCGACGCCGTGGACCGCACCCGCACCCTGCCGCCGGCGTTCATCCAGGCCCTCAAGGACATCGGCGCCTTCGGCATCAAGATCCCGAAGGAGTACGGCGGCCTCGGCCTCTCGCAGCTCAGCTACATCCGGGCGATGGAGATCG
>JBEKGT010000291.1:0-3433 GCA_050012655.1 Gemmatimonadales bacterium
CCCGCCGAGAGCACCGCGGGGCGGCTCATCGACCAGTGCGGTCTCAAGGGGCGGAAGGTGGGCGGCGCCGAGATCTCCCGGCTCCACGCCAACTACATCGTGAACAAGGGCAACGCCTCCGCCGACGACGTCCTCAAGCTGATCGACATCGCCCGCACGGCGGTGTTCAAGGAGTTCGGGGTCGAGCTCGAGCTGGAGGTGAAGGTGCTCGGAGAGGCGAAGTGAGCGACGTCTTCGTGCACCCGTCGTCGTTCGTGGACGCGGGTGCCGAGGTGGGCGCGGGGACGCGGATCTGGCACTTCTGCCACGTCATGCCGGGCGCCGTGATCGGCGAGCGGTGCAACATCGGCCAGAACTGCGTGCTGATGCCGGGGACGCGGCTCGGGAACAACGTGAAGCTGCAGAACAACGTGTCGGTGTACGAGGGCGTGGTCCTCGAGGATGACGTCTTCTGCGGCCCGTCGATGGTGTTCACCAACGTGAGCACGCCCCGCAGCCACGTGAACCGGCGGGGCGCCTACGAGCGGACCCTGGTGAAGAAGGGCGCGAGCATCGGCGCCAACGCCACGATCGTGTGCGGCGTGACGCTCGGGCGCTTCAGCTTCGTCGGCGCGGGGGCCGTGGTGACGCGGGACGTGAAGCACCACGCGCTGGTGGTCGGGAACCCCGCGCGGCAGGTCGGCTGGATGTGCCAGTGCGGCGAGCGGCTACGCCTCGAGGGGACGGCCGGCCGGTGCGCGCACTGCGGGACGCAATACGAGGAGCGCGGAGGGGAGCTGGTCGCGACGTGAACGTGCCGTTGCTGGACCTGCGGCTGCAGCACCGGGCCATCGAGCGCGAGGTGATGGCGCGGGTGATGGCAGTGGTCGAATCGCAGCACTTCATCCTCGGCCAGCCGGTTCTGGACCTCGAGGCTGCGATCGCGGCGCTGTCGCACGCGCCCTTCGGCGTCGGTGTCGCCAGCGGGACCGACGCGCTGCTGCTGCCGCTCGAGGCGCTCGACCTCAAGGCCGGGGACGAGGTCATCACGACCCCGTTCAGCTTCTTCGCCACGGCGGGGACGATCCACAACGCCGGTGCCCGGCCGGTGTTCGTGGACATCGAGCCTGGGACGTACAACATCGACGTCGCGCAGGTGGAAGCTGCCCTCACGCCGCGGACCCGCGCCGTGATGCCGGTCCACCTCTTCGGGCAGATGGCGGCGATGGAGCGGCTGATGCCCCTCGCGGGGCGGCACGGCTTCGCCGCCATCGAGGACGCCTGCCAGGCCATCGGGGCGCGGCGGAAGGTCGACGGAAGCTGGCGGGTCGCCGGGGAGCTCGGGACGGTTACCGGCTTCTCCTTCTTCCCGACGAAGAACCTGGGAGCGTGGGGCGACGGCGGGATGGTCGTCACGTCGGACCCGAAGATGGCGGACCGGGTCCGTTCGCTCCGCATGCACGGCGGCGCAAAGACCTACTACCACGACGAGGTGGGCACCAACTCGCGGCTCGACGCGCTGCAGGCCGCCGTGCTCCTGGCCAAGCTCCCGCACCTCGCCGCGTGGAGCGCGGCGCGGCGGGCGAACGCCGCCTGGTACGACGCGGCGCTCTCCGGTGTGGACGCGGTGCGCACGCCGGTCACCGACGCTGCCAATGAGCACATCTACCACCAGTACGTGATCGCCGCCGAGCGGCGCGACGCGCTGCAGCAGCATCTCGCAGCGGCCGGCGTCGGAACGGCGGTCTACTACCCGCTGCCGCTCCACCTGCAACGGTGTTTCGCGTACCTCGGCTACAAGGCGGGTGCGTTCCCCGTCTCCGAGGCGGCGGCGCAGCACGTCCTCGCGCTGCCGGCCTACCCGGAGCTCACCGAGGAGCAGCGCTGGCACGTGGTCCGGTCCATCCGTGCGTTCTACGGGGCCTAGGCTCTCACTCCGCGCCCGGAGCACTGGGCGCGGGTATACACGATAGGGGTGGCAGGGTGACGACGAACTGGGAGCAGGAGCTCATCGCGAAGGCGGCATCGCGCCAGGCGCTCATCGGCGTGGTGGGCCTCGGCTACGTAGGCCTTCCGCTGGTCGCGGAGATGGCGGAGGCCGGCTACCGGGTGCTGGGGTTCGACGTGACCCAGCGCGTGGTGGACACGGTGAACAAGGGCGTCTCGCACGTGCAGGACGTGCCTTCGGAGCGGCTGGCGAAGTTCGTGAAGGCGGGGAAGGTCAGCGCCACGACGGACCTCTCGCGCATGGGCGAGCCCGACTGCGTCGCCATCTGCGTGCCGACGCCGCTCTCGAAGAGCCGCGATCCCGACGTGTCGTTCATCCTCGCGGCGACGGCGAGCGTGGCGAAGACGATCCGCCCCGGCCAGCTGGTGGTCCTGGAGAGCACTACGTACCCCGGGACGACCCGCGAGCTGATGCTGCCCGCGCTGGAGAAGGGGGGCCTCAAGGTGGGCCGGGACGTCTTCCTCGCCTTCAGCGCGGAGCGCGTGGACCCCGGCAATCCGAAGTACGGCACCCGGAACACCCCGAAGGTCATGGGCGGCATCACGCCGGCCTGCACGCGGGTGGTGGTCGCGCTCTACCAGCCGGCGATCGACACGCTGGTCCCGGTGTCGTCCCCCGAGGCGGCCGAGCTGACCAAGCTCCTCGAGAACACCTTCCGTGCGGTGAACATCGGCCTCGTGAACGAGATGGCGATCGTCTGCGACAAGCTCGGCGTGGACGTGTGGGAGGTCATCGAGGCTGCCGCCACGAAGCCGTTCGGGTTCATGAAGTTCACTCCCGGCCCCGGCGTGGGGGGGCACTGCATCCCCCTCGATCCGCACTACCTCGCCTGGAAGATGCGCACGCTGAACTACCGCACGCGCTTCATCGAGGTGGCCGGCGAGGTCAACTCCGAGATGCCGGAGTACTGGGTCGGGAAGGTGGCGAGCGCCCTCAACGCACAGAACCGATCGGTGCGCGGCTCGAAGATCCTGGTGGTCGGAGTGGCGTACAAGAAGGACATCGACGACATCCGCGAGAGCCCGGCCGTCGACGTGATCCGGCTGCTGCGGAAGCTTGGGGGCGAGGTGTCGTACCACGACCCGTTCATCCCGGAGTACCGCGAGGACGGGCTCACCCTCCGTTCGGTCCAACTGACCGCCGAGACCGTCCGGGCCTCCGACTGCGTGGTGATCGTCACCGACCACAGCAAGCTGGACTACGCGATGCTCGGGCGGGAAGCCAGGGCGCTGGTGGACACCCGCCACGCGGTGGCGAGCCGGGCCGCGAAGGCCTAGGCGCGAGCGGGTGGGGAGCGCCCCGGGGCCGCGCGCGCGCCGGGGCTAACGTTCGCACATCGACAGCCGTCATAGGGGAACATCGGAATGAACGTCGCGGTGATCGGCACGGGATACGTCGGCCTCGTGACCGGCGTCGGGTTCGCCGAGACCGGCAACTCCGTCATCT
>JBEKGT010000292.1:0-3423 GCA_050012655.1 Gemmatimonadales bacterium
CAAGATCTCGGTGCAGACGGGCACCTCGCACGGCGGCGTGGTGCTCCCCGACGGCAGCATCGCGGACGTCACGATCGACTTCGAGACGCTGCGGGTGCTCTCGGTGGAGGCGCGGGAGCGCTACGGGATGGCGGGGGCGGTGCAGCACGGCGCCTCGACCCTCCCGGACACGGCCTTCGGCAGGTTCCCGGCCATCGAGACGGCCGAGATCCACCTCGCCACGGCGTTCCAGAACCTCCTCTTCGACCATGAGGCGCTGCCGACGGCGTTCCGCGCCAAGCTGTACGACTGGCTGCGGGAGCACGCGGCGGGGGAGCGGAAGGCCGGCCAGACCGACGAGCAGTTCTTCTACACCGCCCGCAAGAAGGCGATCGGGCCGTTCAAGCGCGAGTGGTGGGACCTTCCCGAGGGGGTGCGGGGCGTGCTCGGCGCGGCGCTGGAGAAGCAGTTCACGTTCCTGTTCGAGGCGCTGCGCGTGGGCGGCACGGCCGCACTCGTGGCGCAGCACGTGCGGACACCAGCTATCCGCCGGGCGGAGCCCGCGGCGGCCGCGCAGGCGGCCCCGGACGACGCCGAGGCGGGGGAGTAGGAGGCTGACGATGACGCGGCATCGCGACGACGACGAGGTGGTGTACATGGAAAAGGGCGGCTCGCCCGTCATCCCCTTCCTCTGGGGCCTTGCGGTCGGGGCCGCGGTGGCGCTCCTCTTCGCCCCGACGAGCGGCGAAGAGCTGCGCGGCAACATCAAGGGCCGCGCCCGGCGCCTGAAGAACCTCGCGGTGGAAAGGGCGGGCGAGTTCGAGGAGGAGATCGGCGAGACCTACCAGCGGGCCCGCGCGAAGGTGGAGGAGGAAATCGACGCGGCGCGCCGCTACGTCGGCGACACCCGCGACACGGCGAAGGAGGTCGTGAGCGCGGGGAAGGCCGCCGCGTCCACGGCGCGCGAGGAGCTGGAGCGGCGGCTCGCCGAGGCGCGCGAGACCCGGCGGGCAGCGCGCCACGCGCCGCCGGACGAGGAGCCTGTCGCCTAGCACGGCCGTGAAGGTCACCGCCGGGCAGCGGCTCCTCTTCCTGTTCCACGACACGCGGAACTTCATCGTCCGCGTCTACGAGGGCGCCCTCGAGGACAACGTTCCCTTCCTGGCGAGCGGGCTCACCTTCGACGCCCTCCTCGCGGCGATCCCCCTGGCGCTCCTCATCCTCGCGCTCATCGGCCACTTCCTGAGCGCGGGGGCCCTCGCGCGGCAGGTCGAGGTCCACGAATACCTGCTGCGGATGCTGCCGTCGCGGCCCGAGGACGGCGGGCCCGACCCCTTCGCGCCGATCGTCACTCTTGCCGAAGGCGTCGTGAAGAGTCGCGGCACCCTCGGGCTCCTCGGCCTCCCGCTGTTCGTCTGGTTCTCGACGCGTCTCTTCGGCTCCCTGCGGGCGGCCCTGTGCCAGGTCTTCGACACCGAGGAGACCCGTTCCTTCCTCGTCGGGAAGCTGTACGACATCGCGCTGGTGATCGCGACCGGCGTCCTGTTCGTCGCGAACACCGCCTTCACCGAGGGCGTCGCGATCGTGATGCGGCGCCACGGCGTGAGCTTCCTCGAGTACTTCGCCGCCCAGCTCATCGGATTCGGCTTCGTGGTGGCCCTCTGCGTGATGATCTTCAAGTACGCTCCGGCCCACCGGGTGCGCTGGGATACCGCGGTGGTCGCCGGACTGACGTGCAGCGTGTTCGTCGAGGTCGCCAAGCAGGCGCTCTCGTTCTACTTCCAGCGCTTCGTGCGTCCCGACCAGCTCGTGAGCGACGCCACCCTCGGCGCGATCATCCTGTTCGTCGGCTGGGTCTACTACATGACGGTGGTCTTCCTCGTCGGCGGACAGATCGCGCAAGTGTACGAGTTCCGGCGCCGGCAAGCGGCGCAGCGCGCGATCCTCTCCGACTGACCGCCGGTCCCCCTCTTCCCGGCACGCCCGTGAACGCTCCGATCGATCTCCGCAGCGACACCGTGACCCGCCCCTCGCCGGCGATGCGTCGCGCGATGGCCGAGGCCGAGGTGGGCGACGACGTCCTCGACGCCGACCCCACCACCCGCCGCCTGGAGGAGCGCACCGCAGCGCTCCTCGGCAAGGGCGACGCGCTCTTCTTCCCCAGCGGCACCCAGACGAACCAGAGCGCCATCTGGTTCAGCTGCCAGCGCGGCACCGAGCTGATCGTCGAAGAGAACGCGCACGTGCGCCACAACGAGATCGCGGGGGTGGCGGGCCTCTCGGGGACGCAGGTCCGCCCGGTGGCCACCCCCGACGGCGTGTTGACCGCAGCGCTGGTGCGCGCGGCGCTGCCGCCGGCGTCGCCCCACTGGGTGCGCGTCTCCGCCATCGCCATCGAGAACACGCACAACGCGGCGGGGGGCAAGATCATGCCCGCCGAGACCGCCGATGCCATCGGCGCGCTGGCGGCGGAGATCGGCGTCCCGCTTCACCTCGACGGCGCGCGGATCTGGAACGCCGCGGCAGCCCTCGGAGTGCCGCCGGAGCGCCTCGCCAGGCCCGCGCGCACGGTGAGCGCCTGCTTCTCCAAGGGCCTCGGGGCACCCGTCGGCTCGTGCCTCGCGTTCCCGGCGGAGGCGCGCCGCGAGCTGTGGGAAATCCGCAAGCGCCTGGGCGGCGGGATGCGCCAATCGGGCATCCTTGCGGCCGCGGCGCTGTACGCCCTCGACCACAACCTCGGCCGCCTCGG
This sequence comes from Gemmatimonadales bacterium, assembly GCA_050012655.1. GTDB lineage: Bacteria > Gemmatimonadota > Gemmatimonadetes > Gemmatimonadales > JACORV01 > JADGQW01. Next base: position 2,729 of record JBEKGT010000292.1, read on the forward strand.
CGAGGACCACGCCAACGCGAAACGCCTGGCCGATGGCCTGCGGGGGCACCCCGCCATCGCGCCCTTTCCGCCGGACACCAACATCCTGATGCTCGACCTGGTGCGGGAGCGCGACAGCGCCGCCGACGTCATCGCCAAGCTCGCTGCCCGCGGCGTCCTCGTGACCGCGTTCGGCCCGAAGCGGCTGCGCGCCGTGACGCACCTCGACGTCAGCGCGGCGGATATCGAACGGGCCATCGAGGCGATCGCGGCAGTTCTCAGCTAGCAGTGTGCGGTAGTGGGCAGACGCGCACTGGTCGGCCTGATGGGGGGCACGTCGGTGCAGGCGATCGGGCGCACGCTCCGGATCGACCTCGCGCTGCGCAACGCCCTCGACACGCAGTACCGCGACTTCCTCAATCGCTACAAGGAGTTCGCGCTCGACCCCGGCCGCGCGCTCGAGCTGCGGGTCGGGACGGAGTTCTAGCCTCGCGATCGCGGCCCCTTGGCGTCTTGGCGTCTGTCACCTGGTACCTGTATCTTTCCCTCGCCCCAGGTCCGTCGGGCGTACGCGCACGAACCGCGTCAGAGCCCCGCAGGCAGCAGCGCTAAGTGATGTCGGACGTCGCGGCGGGGTGCCTGGGGCATTCATTTCCAGTCGCAAGTTGCCAGACGCCCAGACGCCCGGCGTCTCCTTGGCGTCTTGGCGTCTGATC
>JBEKGT010000293.1:0-3413 GCA_050012655.1 Gemmatimonadales bacterium
GCTCTACCTCTCGAGCCAGAACGTCTTCTTCCGACCGGTGGGCATCGTCCCGCTCACGCCACGCTGGAGCGAGGGCACCCTCGGCCAGCGCGAGCAGGCGGTAGCCATCTACCTCTTCCAGTCGGGCCTCCCGATCCTCCAGCCGTTCACGGTCTTCTACGGCGACCAGCGCTCCGACGCCTGGGAGTCGAACCTGCGGACGCTCGAGTCGGAGCGCTCCCGGGTGCTGGGGCGGGCGGCGGCGCGGCAGCCTTGAGCGCGGGCGTGGCCTCGCTCCGCCGCCTCCTGGCCCGCCTCGCGGGCGTCGCGCCCGCTTCCGGCGACGACCTCGCCGCACAGCTCGCGCGCCGCAACGCCGAGGGGCGCGCCCTCGAGGACCTGACCCGCCTCCTCTCCGCCTCGCTGGAGGTCGAGCGCGTGGCCACCGGCGTCACCGGCTTCGCCTGCCGGCTCCTGGACGCCGAGGGCTCCGCCGTGCTTCTCGCCGCCGACGATCAGCAGGGGTTCGTGACCGCCGCCGCCGCCGGGAGCCTCGCGCACTGCGCCGGGCGGCGGCTCGAGTCCGCCACCGGCGGGATCGTGCTCGATGCGGTGGCCCACGAACAGCTGCGCGTCGCGTCCGGCGACTCCCCCGACGGCGTCATGGTCTGCGACGGGGTGCGCGCCCGCTCGGCGGCGGCGGCGCCCCTCCTCGCCCACGGCGTCACCGCCGGTGCGCTCGTCGTCGTGGACAAGCGCGGCGGCCCCTTCGACGAGGACGACGGCCGCCTCCTCGCCGCCGTAGCCACCCACACGGCCGTGGCCCTGGCCAACGCGCGCTTCTTCGAGATGGTGGAGCGAGGCAAGCGCCAGTGGGAGGCGACCTTCGACGCCCTCTCGGAGGGCATCGCCCTGGTGGACGCGAGGGGCCGCGTGCTGCGCGCCAACGCGGGCTTCGCCCGGCTCACCGGGGAGCGGCTCCAGGCGCTCATCGGCCGCCACGCCTGCGACGTGCTCTTCGGCGAGCCGCGCAGCCTCGCCGACCTCCTCGACGCTGCGCGGGAGGGGATGCGGACCCCGCCGCTGGTCCGCCGCTCCGATCTCCTGCGCCGCGTGCTGCGCGTGGTGGCCGCCCCGATCGCCGCCACGGCTGGTATGGGCTCGGTGGTCGTCGCCGTCGAGGACGTGACCGAGCAGCAGGCCCTGGAGGCTCAGGCGATCCAGAGTGAGAAGATGGCGGCCGTCGGGACCCTCGTCTCGGGCGTCGCGCACGAGCTGAACAACCCGTTGACCTCCATCGCCGGGCTGGCCGAGTTCCTCCTCGAGCAGCCCGAGGGCACCGTGCCGGACCGCGACCATCTCCGCGTGATCGCCGAGGAGGCGCAGCGTGCGGGGAGCATCGTCCGCAACCTCCTCACCTTCGCGCGGAAGGGCCCGGCGGAGCGCGCGCGCCTCGACCTCGGTGACGTGATCGAGCGCACCCTCTTCCTGATGGACTGGGAGCTGAAGCTGCAGGGCATCACGCTCGAGCGGCACGTCGCGCCGGACCTGCCGGCCGTCGTCGGCGACCGGCAGCAGTTGCAGCAGGTCGTGCTGAACCTGGTGACCAACGCGGCGCAGGCGGTGGCGGCGCTCCCCGCTGGGCTGCCGCGGCGCGTGACGGTGAGCGCCGAGGCGGTGGACGAGCGGGTGGTGGTGCGGGTGGCCGATTCCGGCCTCGGCATCCCGGCCGACGTGCTGCCGCAGGTCTTCAGCCCCTTCTTCACGACCAAATCGCAGGGCGAAGGGACCGGGCTCGGCCTCTTCATCTCCTACGGCCTGGTCGAGGGTCACGGCGGCACGCTGACGGCGGAGTCGCGCCCCGGCGCCGGCGCCACGTTCACCCTCGCGCTGCCCGGAGCGGGGGGACGGGCCGGCCCGGCGCCCGGGATGGAGGAGCGGGGCGCACCGGCGCCGGCCTTCTCGCCGCGGCGGATCCTCCTCGTGGACGACGACCCCGGAGTCCGTCGCCTCGTCGCGGCGCTCTTCACGCACGAGGGGCACAAGGTGGACGCCGCCCCGGACGGCGACGCGGCCCTCCGGCTGGCCCGCGAGGGGGACTACGATCTCGTCATCGCCGACCGCCGGGCCGCCGCCGCGGGCGCCCCCTTCCTGCAGGCGCTCGAGCGCGCGCGACCCGGCTGGGGGCCGCGGGTGATCGTCTCGACCGCCGACGTGCAGGCGGGACCGGCAGCGGGCGGCCCGACCCCGGCCGCCCGCACCCTTCGCAAACCACTCAACCTCCGCGACCTGCGCGAGGCCGCCGCGGCGGTCTGGGCCGCCACCGCCGGCCAGGCCTAGCCCCCCCTACAAGACGCGCAACACGTCCTCGAGGCCACCGGCGTCGCCGCGGCCCACAAGGGCGAGCGCGTCCGCGAGGGCGCGGCGCTCGCGCGGCCATGCGAAGCGCTCCGACGCCTGCGCGGGGGGGAGCCATGCCGACGCGTCGTGCTCCTCCGACAGGCGGACCTCCGCCCCGGCGGGAGCGAGGGCGCAGAAGACGGGGATGAGCACGACCTCGTCGGTGCGGTGCAGGTAGAAGCTCTCGACACGGCTCACATTGTAGAGCCGCTCGGCGGCGAGCCCCGCCTCCTCGGAGAGTTCGCGGACCGCAGCCCCGAGCGGCGACTCCCCCTCCAGAATGTGCCCGTGGACGGTCTCCCACGTCCCTGCCGAGCGCTCGTGCGGCGAGCGGCGGAGGCACAGCGCCTCCCACCCCCCGGCGACGGGGCGCAGGACGTAGACGTCCACGATGGCGACGCGGATGCCGGTCAGCGGGTCACGTGGGGAAATGCCGGCGCCCCAGGACGGCGTCGAGCCGCGCCGAGAGGGCACGGGCGCGGAACGGCTTGGTGAGGAAGTCGTCGGCACCGAGCTGGAAGACGCGCACCTCGTTGTCCTCGTCGCTCTTCGCCGTCAGCACCACCACGGGGATGTCGGCGGTGGCGGGCCGCGACCGGAGATGCGACAGCACGCCGTACCCGTCGAGACCGGGGAGGTTGAGGTCCAGCACGATGACATCGGGCCCGACCTTGTCCACCTGGTCGAGGGCCTGCACGCCATCCCGCGCCTCCGAGACGATGTAGCCCTCGCGCTCCAGCAGGTCCTTCATCACGCGCCGGAGCGCGTCCTCGTCGTCCACCAGGAGCACCTTGCGGTTGAGTCGCGCGACGTTCGGCTTGGCGTCGAGATGGTCGAGCAGCTCGAACGTGTCCACCGGCGCGCGCGGGGCGACGGCGGCCGCAGCCTCCGCCGCCGCAGCAGTCGCGGCGGCCGCGGCGACGCTCGCGGCTTCCCCCTCGTCGAAGGGGACGTCCACGACCCGCATCAGTTCCTCCATGGACGACTCGCCACGCAGGATGTGTGCGACGCCGCTCTCCCACAGGCCCCGCATC
>JBEKGT010000294.1:0-4468 GCA_050012655.1 Gemmatimonadales bacterium
TAGACGTCGGGCATCTCCGCCGTCTCGCCGCCCACCAGCGTCATGCCGTGCGCGCGGCACCCCCGCGCCACGCCGGCCACTACGGCGGCGGCGATGGACGGGTCGAGGCGGCCGGTGGCGTAGTAGTCGAGGAAGCCGATGGGCCGCGCGCCGTGCACGAGGATGTCGTTCACGCAGTGGTTGACGAGGTCCTCGCCCACGGTGTCGTGCCGCCCGGTGCGGATCGCCACCAGCACCTTGGTGCCCACGCCATCGGTGGAGGCCACGAGCACCGGGTCACGGACGTCCTGGGGGAGGCGGACCAGCCCGCCGAACGCGCCCACGTTCCCCAGCGACGCGGCGGTGCGCGTCCCCTTCACCAGCTCTACGATCTGCGCCTTTGCGGACTCGGCGGCGCCGAGATCCACGCCCGCGGCGCGGTAGCGGCCGGCCCGCGGATCAGATGTCGGCATCGAGCTCGAAATGGACGAGGTCCCGGTGGGCGAGAACCCGCGCCTTCACGTCGGCCAGCGTGATCTCCTCGAACCGCGCCACCGAGAACCGCTCGACGGCGAAGCTCCCCATCGCCGAACCGTAGACCATCGCCCGGCGGAGGTTGCCGGAGGAGAGGTCGTCGGTGTGCGCGAGGTACGCCATGAACCCGCCGGCGAAGCTGTCGCCTGCCCCGGTCGGATCGAAGACGTCCTCCAACGGGAACGCCGGCACGTAGAAGGTCCGTCCCGGCTCGACCAGCACGGCGCCGTGCTCCCCCTTCTTGACCACGACGGACTTGGGCCCACGCTCCAACACCCAGCGCGCCGCCCGGTGGATGTGCCAGTCCCCCGACAGCTCCCGCACCTCGGAGTCATTCACCAGCAGGACATCCACCTCCTGGAGGAGCCGGAGGAGCGCGGTGCGCTTCCCCTGGATCCAGTAGTTCATGGTGTCGCACGCTACCAGCTTCGGGCGGTGGACCTGCTGCAGGACGTCGAGCTGCAGCTCGGGGTCGATGTTGCCGAGGAAGACGTACTCCGCGTCGCGGAACGCCTCCGGGATGACCGGGCGGAAGTTCGCGAAGACGCCGAGCCGGGTCTCCAGCGTGTCCCGAGTCGAGAGGTCGAAGCCGTACTTGCCCGCCCAGCGGAAGCTCTCGCCGTCGGCGACCGTGACGCCGCGCAGGTCGATCCGCCACCGAGAAGTAGACGGCCGAACCGCCGAGGGCCTCCTCGGTGCGCCCGAACGGCGTCTCGACCGAATCGAGCGCGATGCTCCCGATGACCAGCAGCCCCATCCGAGCCTCCGCCTACATGCGCTCGGGCGCGCCCAGCCCGAGGAGGGTGAGCCCGTTCGCGAGGACGATCTGCGTCGCCCGCGCCAGCGCCAGCCGCGCCCGCTCCACCGGCTCCGGCTCGCCCAGCACGTGACAGTGGTGGTACCAGAGGTGCGCCGCGCGCGCGAGCTCCTCCAGATACGTCGTGATCCGGTGCGGCTCCAACGCCTCCGCCGCGCGTCGTACCACCAGCGGGAAGCGCCCCAGCGCCTTCACCAGGTCCGCCTCGATCGGCTCAGGGAGGGCCGCCACGTCAACCCCCTCAGCGCTCACCGTCTCCGCGCCCACACCGCCCACCCGGAAGATCCCTGACATCCGGGCGTGAGCCATCTGGACATAGAAGACCGGGTTCTCGTCGGTCCGCTTCGTCGCCAGGTCCACGTCGAAGGCGAACGGGCTCTCGCTGCGCCGCATCAGGAAGAAGTACCGCGCGGCGTCCATCCCCACCTCGTCCACCAGCTCGCGCAGGGTGACGAACTCCCCCGCGCGCTTCGACATCTTCACCTCTTCGCCGTGCCGCAGCACCGTGACGAGCTGCACGATGATGGCGTCGAAGAACCCCGCGGGGTGGCCCAGCGCCAGCATCGCGGCCCGCATCCGCGGGACGTAGCCGTGGTGGTCGGCGCCCCACACGTCGATCGAGCGGTCGAAGCCGCGCGCCGCCTTGTCCTGGTGGTACGCGATGTCGGGCAGGAAGTAGGTGTAGGTCCCGTCCGACTTGCGCAGCACCCGGTCCTTGTCGTCGCCGTGGGCTGTGGTGCGCAGCCAGAGCGCGCCGTCCTCCTCGAAGAGCGCGCCGCGCCCGCCGAGCTCCGCCAGCGCCCGCTCGATGGGGCTGGTGCCGGCGCCGCCGCCGGGGCCCGCGGCCGCCTGGTAGAGCCGGCTCTCGTCGAAGAATACGTCGAACCGCACCCGGAACGCCTCGAGGTCGGCGCGCTGCTCCGCCTCGAGCGCCGCGACCGCGTAGTCGCGGCACGCCGTGACGCCCGAGTCGGGCGGCTGGTCGGCGAAGACGCCGCCCCGCTCCGCCGTGAGTCGCTCCGCCAGCTCGACGAGGTAGGCCCCGTGGTAGCCCTGCTCGGGGATCGCGGCCGTGCGCCCCGCGCGCTCCTGCACCCGCGCCCACAGCGACTCGCCCAGCCGGTTGATCTGCACGCCCGCGTCGTTGACGTAGAACTCGCGCGTCACCTCGTGCCCCAGCCAGGCGAGGAGCGACGCCACGCAGTCCCCCAGGGCAGCCCCGCGCCCGTGCGCCACGTGCAGCGGTCCGGTCGGATTGGCCGAGACGAATTCGACGTTCACCCGGAGGGGCTGCGCCACGCGCTGCCGGCCGTACTCCGCCCCCTCGGCGAGGATCGTCCGGACCGTGTCGTTCAGCTGCCCGCTCGCCAGCCGGAAGTTGATGAACCCCGGCCCCGCGATCTCCACCGCCTCGACCAGATCGCCCCCGAGCTGAAGCGCAGCGACGAGCTGTTCGGCGATCTTCCGCGGCGCCGCCCTCAGCGACTTGGCGAGCTGCATCGCCAGATTGGTCGACAGGTCGCCGTGCCCCTTGTCGCGCGGCGTCTCCAGCTCCACGACCACCGGCGCCACGGCCCCCAGCCGGACGGCTGCGTCTTCGAGCGCGGCGCGGATCTGCTCCTGAGCCATCGGCTAGTCTCTGGACCCGGACGTGGACGACGGCCCGCCCGTCCCGGAGGACGCGGACGGCTTCTTGACGCTCTCCTTGGGCCCGTCGTGCTCCGGGCGCTTCTCGCCCTTCCGCTTGTAGTCCGTCTCATAGAAGCCAGTGCCCTTGAAGACGATGCCGTGGCCGCCCGACAGCTGGCGCTCCGCCTCCGCGCCGCACTTCGGGCACTTGGCGACGTGGCGGGCGCTCATCCTGTGGACCACCTCGAAGACCGTCCCGCACTTCGGGCACTTGTAGTCATACGTCGGCATCGCTGTCAATCACCTAATCGCAAGAGACTCATAAAGTTAGCTCCTGTTGTCTCACCCAGTCAAGGAGCGTCCGTGCCGCCCCCACGCGGCCTCGAGCGCCGCGGTGATCTCCCCCACTGTCGCCCGTGCCCGCACCGCCTCGAGGATCGGTTCCATGAGGGGCGCACCGCCGATCCGGGCGGCGGCGGTGACGGATCCCAACGTCGCCCGCACCCGGTCCGCGTCCCGAGTAGTCCGGAGCTGCCGGAGCCGCTCGACCTGCTTGGCGGCCAGCGCCGAGAAGTCGGGGGCCGGTGGGGCGTCCGGCCGTTCGTCGCCGGCGTAGCGGTTGACGCCGACGACGACATCGCGGCCGCTCTCCACCGCCTGCTGCGCCGCGTATGCCGCCGCCGCGATCTCGTCCTGGAAGTAGCCCTCCGCGATGGCCTTCGCCGCGCCGCCACGCCGGTCCACCTCCTCGAGGATGGCGCGCGCCTGCGCCTCGAGGGCGGCGGTGAGGTGCTCCACGTAGTAGCTGCCGGCGAGCGGGTCCACCGTCCGGGCGGCGCCGGACTCGTGTGCGAGCACCTGCTGGGTACGGAGGGCGAGGGTCGCCGATGCCTCGGTGGGCAGCGCGAGGGCCTCGTCGTACGCGTTGGTGTGGAGGGACTGCGTACCGCCGAGCGCCGACGCGAGCGCCTGCACCGTCACGCGCACGACGTTCACCAGCGGCTGCTGCGCCGTGAGGGTCGAGCCGGCGGTCTGGGCATGGAAGCGGAGGGCGCACGACTCCGGCCGCGCGCCGAAGCGCTCCCGGAGGAGCAGCGCCCACAGGCGCCGCGCCGCGCGGAACTTGGCGACCTCCTCGAAGAGATCGTTGTGGGCGGCGAAGAAGAAGGAGAGGCGGGGCGCGATCCGGTTCACGTCCAGCCCGGCACGCACGGCGCCGCCGAGGTACTCGAGCGCGTCGGCGAAGGTGAACGCCAGCTCCTGCGCGGCCGTCGCCCCCGCCTCGCGCATGTGGTAGCCGCTGACGGAGATGGGATTGAAGGCGAGGTCGTTCGCGACGACGAACCGGAGGATGTCGGTGATGAGGCGGAGGCTCGCCTCGGGCGGGAAGACGTACGTCCCCCGCGCCACGTACTCCTTGAGCACGTCGTTCTGGATGGTGCCGGAGAGCCGCTGCCAGTCGACCCCCTGCTCCTCCCCGGCGACGAGATACATGGCGAGGAGGATCGC
>JBEKGT010000295.1:0-3395 GCA_050012655.1 Gemmatimonadales bacterium
CCTTCGCCTGGTAGAGGAGGGCCAGCTCCTCCGCCTCCACCTCCGGCATCAGGCGGATCTCCTCCGCCTCCATCGCGATCTCGTGCGCGTACACCTCCTGCTCGGTCTTCGCCGCGAGGTAGCCTGACGCGCCCATCGAGAGGGCGTCGGCGAGGAGCCCCGCGACGCCCGAGAGCACCACCGTCCGCGGCGCCACGCTGGCGCCGATGACGCCCGCCACCAGTCCGAAGTTCGCCGTGAGGCCGTCGTTGAAGCCGTACACCACGTTGCGGAGGAAGCCCCCCGACGAGGTCTGGTGCCACGGCTCCCCGGGCTGACCTGTGAGCCCCCCCAGCGTCTCGGCGTGCTTCGCCGACTCCTGCGCGAGGAGGAGCGCGGTGTCCTTCGTCGCCCCCTCGCCGCTGTCGCGGTAGAGGTCGAGGTACCCCTTCACCTCACGCCCTTCCTCGTGGAGGAGGAGCTGGGTGAGGAGCCCGGGCCCGAAGCGGCGCGCCGTCCAGGCGAGGAGCCGCGCGCGGGCCGACGGCCGCGCGGCGGCCACGGCGTGGCCGTCCCCCTCGAGCAGCTCCTGCCACTTCGCGGTGTGGCGGTCCTCCACCTCGGCGAGCTTCAGGTAGATGTCCTTCCGCTCGGCGTCGGGCTCGACGACGGCGAGGATACGGTAGAGAAATGCGGCGTCGGCCTCGTCCTGCCAGTGCTCCCGCCACGTCTCGGCGGTCTTGTGGTCTGTCGCCATACGGTTACGATAGCACATTCCGCGGACGCCGTCAGAGGGTGGGGCGGCGGCCGCACGGGCGGGAACGAAAGGGGCGCGATGGCTGCCGAACTCTTCACGGACGCGTGGGCCGCGGGCTGGGCGAAGGAGATCAACACCAGTGACGCGTTCCGCGTGGCGGGGCTCAGGTGGGAGAGCGGGTTCGTGCTGGTGATGGACAGCGACCCCGCCATCGGCCTCACGGAGCAGCGTGCGGTCTTCGTGCAGCTGAATGGGGGCGAATGCCGCGCGGGCCGCGCCGCGACGACCGAGGACCTGGAGACGGCCCCCTACGTCCTTCGGGCCAGCCCCGCGGTGTGGCGGCAGGTCTTGGGCGGTGACCTGGAACCGGTTGGCGCCGTGATGACGGGGCTGATGGACCTCTCCCGCGGCAATCTCATCGGCCTCGCGCCGTGGGTCGGCGCGGCGAAGGAGCTGCTGAGCGCAGCGTGCAGGGTGGAGTGCACTTTCCCGGAGTAGGGGACCGCGCACCGCTTACCGCGTGCCGCTTACCGCGCACCGCTTGCCGCTGTCGTCTATCGGCTGTCCTCCCCTTGGCGTCTGGCAGCTGCCTGTTCTGAACTTGGCGTCCGGCCCCTGTCAACTTAGGTTATCGCCCTTCCCTCACACGGATCGCCGCGCATGTCCGTCCGCCTGATCCCGGTGACCAGCAGGCGCGAATTGAAGCGCTTCATCTACCTGCCTGAGGTCCTGCACAAGGACCACGCGCAGTGGATGCCGATCAACCTGTACATGGACGACTGGGACTACTTCGATCCGAAGAAGAACCGCGCCTTGTCGTACTGCGACACCACGCTGATGCTCGCGGAGAAGGACGGCCGGCTCGCCGGGCGGGTGATGGGGATCATCAACCACCGCCACAACGAGGCCGTGAAGGAGCGGACGGCGCGCTTCGCGCTGCTGGAGAGCACACAGGATCAGGAGGTGCTGCACACCCTCCTCGCACACGTCGAGGGATGGGCGAAGGCCAAGGAGATGACTAGGGTGGTGGGCCCCTTCGGCTTCAACGACCAGGACCCCGAGGGATTCCAGGTCGAGGGGTTCGAGCACCACCCGACGATGGTCACCTACTACAACTTCCCGTGGCTCATCCCGATGCTCGAGGCTGAGGGATACGGAAAAGAGACCGACTACGTCGTCTACAAGGTCCCGGCGCCGAAAGCGGTCACCGAGCTGATGGAGAAGCTGGCGGAGCGGGTGGAGAAGCGCGGCTTCCGGGAGGTGGGGCTCACGAGCAAGGGGCAGGTGAAGAGGTACATCGTTCCCGTCCTCCGGCTGATGAACGAGGCGTACCAGGGCATCTACGGGTACTCCGCGCTTGACGAGCGGGAGATGGAGGACCTGGCGAAGAAGTACCTCCTCTTCCTCGACATCCGATTCCTCAAGATCGTGGTGAAGGACGGCGAGGTGGTCGCCTTCATGGTGGCGATGCCGGACCTCAACGAGGCGTTCACCAAGTCCCGCGGCCGGCTCCTCCCTGTCGGCTGGTTCCACCTCCTGCGGGTGCTGAAGCGGAGGCGGTTCAAGCAGCTCGACATGCTCCTCGCCGGCGTGAAGGAGGGGTACCGCGGCAAGGGGCTCGAGATGCTCATGGCCCGGGAGATGACGCTCTCCATGATGGCGGCGGGGGTCGAGATCATCGACAGCCACCATGAGCTAGAGACCAACACCCTCGTGCGTGCCGAGATGGAGCGGCAGGGGGGCGTGGTGTACAAACGCTATCGGATCTTCCAGAAGCCCGTGTAGGACCGTCTACCGCTCACCGCACACCGCACACCGCTCACCGATCGCTGCAGTCGGTGGGCGGTCGTCGTTCGGGGTGCGCGGTACGCGGTGCGCGGTGAGCCGCGTGCGATCCGCGGTGCCCGGCCTTGACGCTCTCTTGACGCTCCCCCGGCAGGTTGCTCCCCGGAACCCTGGAGGAGCCTGCCATGACCGCGCTCGCCGACCGCCCCCTGCTCGACCATCCCCGCCTGACGCGCGTGGCGCCGGCCCCCGTGGCGAGCGCCGCGTTCCGCCGGGCGTACCTGGTCACGATGCGGCCGTACCTCTGCTTCGTCTCGGGCGCGGCGGGGCTCGTAGGGCTCGCTCTCGCCCCGGCCGTCACCGCTCGCGCGCTCGGCGCCGCGTTCGCCGCGCTCTTCCTCACCTACGGCCTCGGCCAGGCGCTCACCGACGTCTTCCAGACCGACACTGACGCCCTCTCCGCGCCCTACCGCCCGCTGACGCACGGTGCGATCCGGAAGGGCGACGTGCTCGTCGTCAGCCTGACCGGGCTGGGCCTATGCGGCGCGGTGCTTGGCGCGCTGAACCTGTGGACGCTGCCCCTCAGCGCACTCGGCGTCGCGGGGCTCGCGAGCTACTCCTACTTCAAGCGCCGCTGGTGGGCGGGACCCGCGTGGAACGCCTGGGTGGTCGCCCTCCTCCCGGCGATCGGATACCTGTGCGGCGGCGCGCGGCCCGAGGCGCTCCTGCGGTCGGGGGACGTCGTGCCCGCCGCCCTGAGCGTCTTCTTCAGCTATGCCGTCTTCGTCCTCCTCGGCTACTTCAAGGACGTCTCCGCCGACCGCGCGACGGGCTATCGCACCCTGCCGGTGGTGGCGGGCACGCGCGTGGCCAC
>JBEKGT010000296.1:0-3380 GCA_050012655.1 Gemmatimonadales bacterium
GAGCAAGAAGGTCGTCGAGTCCGAGGGCATCGCCCACGTGATGGCGACGTTCAACAACACGCTGATCACCATCTCGGACCTGCACGGCAACGCGGTCGCGTGGGGCTCGGCGGGCAAGTCCGGGTTCAAGGGATCCAAGAAGTCCACGCCCTTCGCGGCCACGGTGGCTGCCGAGGCGACGGCGCGCGAGGCGTACAACCTCGGGGTGCGCCGCGTGCACGTGCGGGTGCAGGGGCCGGGCTCGGGGCGCGAGTCGGCGATCCAGGCGCTGGCGAATGCGGGGCTCACCATCAAGTCGATCCGGGACGTGACGCCGATCCCGCACAACGGCTGCCGTCCCCCCAAGAAGCGGCGGGTGTAGTGGCGAGACACACGGGTCCGAGCTGCAGGCTGTGCCGGCGGGAGGGTGTGAAGCTCTTCCTCAAGGGCACGCGGTGCCTCACCGAGAAGTGCGCGGTGGACAAGCGCGCCTACGCGCCGGGTCAGCACGGCCAGGCGCAGGGCCGCCGCCGCAAGGCGTCGCAGTACGCGCGGCAGCTGCGCGAGAAGCAGAAGGTCAAGCGCATCTACGGGCTGACCGAAGGGCAGTTCAAGACCACCTTCCATCGCGTCGAGCGCGAGGAGGGGAAGACCGGCCACAACCTGCTGATCGCTCTCGAGTCGCGGTTGGACAACGTCGTCTACCGGCTGGGGTTCGCCCCGAGCCGCAAGGCGGCGCGCCAGCTGGTGCGGCACGGGCACATCGAGGTCGGCGGGCGTCGCGTGGACATCCCCTCGTACCAGGTGAAGCCGGGCGAGGAGCTGCGTCTCGCGCAGGGGAGCCGGGAGCTGGACGTCGTGGCCGCTTCCCTCGAGCTCGCGTCGAGGGGGCAGCCGGTGTCGTGGATCACCGTGGACCGCGACACCAAGGTCGGCCGCGTGACGGAGCGGCCCACCCGTGACGCGATCCCGATCGCCGCGGAAGAACAGTTGATCGTCGAGCTCTACTCCAAGTGACGATGACCATCGATCTGACGGGGTTGGTCCGTCCGCAGCTGGTCGAGATGACCAAGCGGGAAGACAACCCGAACGCGGCGGAGTTCCGGCTCCAGCCGCTCGAGCGCGGGTACGGCTACACGCTGGGCAACGCGATGCGGCGGCTGCTGCTGTCGTCGCTCCGGGGCTCGGCGGTGTGGGCGTTCCGCATGGACGGGGTCCAGCACGAGCACCAGACGGTGGCGGGGGTGGTCGAGGACGTCCACCAGGTCATCGCCCGGCTGAAGACCCTGTCGCTGGTCCTGGCGCCCGAGGTGGACGAGACGATCGCCCACATCCGCCGCTCGTCGGCGGGCCCGGTCTACGCCCGCGACATCGAGCCGCAGGGCGCGCTCCGGGTCGTGAACCCCGACCATCTCCTCTTCACGCTGCAGGACGACCGCGACCTCGCGGTGGACCTGTACGTGAACAAGGGCCGCGGGTACGTGGAGGCCGAGCAGCAGCCGGCCGACCGCTCGATGCCCGTGGACCTGGTGCGCATCGACTCGCTCTACAGCCCGGTGCGTCGCGCCAACTTCACCGTCACCGAGACCCGCGTGGGCCAGCGCACCGACTTCGACCGCCTGACGATGGTGGTCGAGACGAGCGGCGCGATCACGCCCGAGGACGCGGTGGCGTACGCGGCGGCGCTGGCGCAGCACCACTTCGGCTACTTCGTGTCGTTCGGGCAGGTGCCTGTGATGCCGGCGGAGCCGGCGAGCGCGGCGGCCAACGAGACCGAGTGGCTGCGTGCCCTGCTGGGCCGCTCGATCGACGACTGCGGCCTCTCGGTGCGCTCGGTGAACTCGCTCAAGAACTCGAATATCCGGACCCTCGGCGACCTGGTGCGCAACACCCAGGACCAGCTGCTCAAGGTGCGCAACGTGGGCGACAAGGCGGTTGAGGAGATCGCCGATCTGCTGGTGCGCGAGCGGCTGAACTTCGGCATGCAGTGGGAGGACACCGAGGCCGGCTTCCGGGTGCTCGAATGGGGCAGTGTTCCGGTGCGGCTGGCGGCCGCGGCGGAGGCGGGGAAGGAGGCGTAGATGCGCCATCGGGCGAAGCATCGCCAGCTGGGGCGCACCGCGGAGCACCGCCGCGCGCTCCTGTCGAACATGGCCACGAGCCTCTTCCTGCACGGCCGGATCGTGACCACGGTGGCCAAGGCGAAGGAGCTGCGGCCCGTGGCCGAGAAGCTGATCACGCTGGCTCGCCGCGGCGACCTGCACGCCCGGCGCCTGGTCGAGCGGCGGATCAAGGACAAGGCGGCGAGCGGCAAGCTCTTCAAGGAATACGGCCCGCGCTTCGCGGCCCGGCCCGGCGGCTACTGCCGGATCATCAAGCTCGGGCACCGCGTCGGCGACGGGGCGGACACCGCCCGCATCGAGCTGCTGGAGGCGTAGGGAGAAAGAAGACGTATACCGTTCACCGTATACCGGATACGACGAGGGGACCGACGGCGGTCCCCTTTGTCTTTGCGGTGAACGGTGAGCGGTTCGCGGTCAGCGGTCCCCGCTATGCCTTCGCCACCTTGTTGGACTTGAGGCACTGGGTGCAGACGCGCACGCGCTTCGTCTCCGCGCCGATCTTGGTGCGGACGGTCTGCAAGTTGGGATACCAGCGCCGCGTGGTCCGGTTGTTGGCATTGGAGACGTGGTTCCCGAACCGCGGTCCCTTGCCGCAGATGTCACAGACGCGCGCCATCGATCCCTCGCTTCAAAAAGGTCCTCAGAGCCGTTAAGTTTACCCGGCTCAACGCGTTCCACGCAAGGGGACTTGGCCGGCGCAGGCCGGCTGGGGAGCGCCGGACTCAGACCGCGCAGGGATACGCCATGGCTACCGCGCTGATCACTGGAGTGACCGGACAGGACGGGTCGTACCTGGCCTACGGTGCGGCTCGGTGAGCACTGTCCTTGTCACCGGAGCAGGTGGGTTCGTCGGCGGGTGGGTGTCCAGGTGCCTACTCGACCAAGGTATGAACGTTATCGGTGCACTCCGCGCCAGCGAGCCGCGAACGCACCCTGCTCTTGGGGTGCGGGAACGGGACGCAGTGACTTGGGTACGACTCGATCTTCGCGACTCTGAATCCGTTCGGGCCGTCGCGGAGCTGAGCTTCGACGCCGTGGTTCACCTCGCCGCGGTTGCGTCGGGTCTCGACGCGCGCGAGGACCCCGGTGCTGCGTGGGAAGTCAATGCCGGCGGCACCGCTCGACTTCTTCATAAGTTGGCTCTGCGCGTACAGTCGGGCGACGCCGATCCGAAAGTCGTCGTGGCTTCAACCGGCGAGGTCTATGGCATAGGCGGCACTCAGCCGTCCCGTGAGGACGACGTTGTGTCTCCGTGCTCTCCCTACGCTGCGTCGAAGC
>JBEKGT010000297.1:0-3306 GCA_050012655.1 Gemmatimonadales bacterium
CCGGGCGGGCCGGTTCCGCGAGGACCTCTTCTACCGGCTCAGCGTGTTCCCGGTGCACGTGCCCTCGCTCAGCGAGCGCCGCGACGACATCCCGCTCCTGGCCGCGTACTTCCTGCGCCGCGCCGCTGCCGAGCACCAGGTCACCCCCCCCTCCATCCCGCCGACGACGATGCAGCGGCTGATGGAGTACGAGTGGCCCGGCAACGTCCGCGAGCTGGAGAACTTCATCGAGCGCTCGGTGATCATGCACGCCGGCTCGAAGACCATCCCCTTCGATCCCGGCGAGGGGCTGCACCGCCGCCGCGAGCACGACCTCCTCAAGAGCGCCCGCGAGGAGCGCTGGGACCTCGACCGCCTCGAGCGCGAGTACATCCTCTCCGTCCTCGATGACGTCGCCGGCCACCAGGGCCGCGCCGCTGAGATCCTGGGCATTGACCGGCGCACCCTCTACCGCAAGCTGAAGCGCTACCGCGGCGGCGTGGACGGCGACGAGCCCGACGACCTGGGGGACGAGCCGGAGCCCACGGAGGTTGAGACGCGCTAGACCCCCCGCGGCGCAATCACCGCGTACAGTTTGTCACAAGCGGGAAGAGGGTCCCGGTGCCGGACGACCGGGACCTTCGTGTAAGCAATGCTGCCGCATGAGGTTACAGGACCGTTCCGGATTCCCGCGCGCGTGGCACAAGTTGAGCAGTCAAGGGCTCCCGTGATCGAGTCCATCCTCATCGCCGTGGACGCGGCCCCCTTCGCCGACTGGGTCGGCCCGTGGATCCCCGACATCGTCGGGGCCGGGGTGCGCCGTGCCACGCTGTTCCACGCGATCGAGGAGACCGGCGAGGCCTGCGCCCGGGAGCTGGACGAGCTCAGGCCGCGGCTCGACCGGCTCGCGGTGCAGCTGTCGGCCCGCGACGTCGAGGCCGACATCGCCCTGAAGCGCGGCGACCGCGTGAAGTGGCTGGTGTCGCTGGCGGAGCTGCGGACGACGCAGCTCCTCGTGGTCGGCGCCCGGTGCTCCAAGGAGGAGCGCTGCGCCTCGATCGGTGTCACTCTGCGCCTGCTCCTCGAGCAGTCGCACGTGCCGCTCCTGGTGCTCAACGGCGCGCGCGTGGGCGCACAGCCGCGGCTCTTCGAGCGGCCGTGCCTGATCGCGGGCCGGCGCCCCGACAACCGGGTGGAGACGCGGGCCAGGGCACTGGTCCCCGCGACGCTCCATCCCGTCAACTCCGTCCCGAGCGATCCTTCGTCCGTCTCCCTGCTCGTGACCGGCCCAGAGCCGGCCGGGATGACGTTCGAACAGCTCATCGCTCAGGCGGCCTGCCCGGTGCTCGCTTTCCCGTCTCCCTCGCTTGCAGACCACGCCCCTGGGAGTCCGAACACCGCCATCCCTCCCACGGAAGCCGTCGGTACAATGCCCAACCCCGGGGGCGCACGCTGAACCCCGGGCGCGGCTGAGCGCCCGTCTTCCGACTCGCTCTGGGGGCGGCGGCCGATACCGGTCGCCGCCCTTCACCATTCAGGGGGTTCTGGCCGGGCTCAGAGCGCCGACAGCTGCGCCAGCGTGTCCTCGCCGTAGAAGAGGCGGATGTAGCGGGCCTGGATCGGGGTGAGGCGGCGCACGGCCCAGGCGAGGTGCACGAAGTGCGGCTCGGTGGGCACGGTGAGGGGCTCCATCCCGATCTCCGCCGGGAGATGGTTCCCCTTGCGCGCATTGCAGGTGGAGCACGCGGTCAGGACGTTGCTCCAACCGTTCGTGCCGCCCCGCGAGAGGGGCACGAGGTGGTCCCGGGTGAGGCACTCGCGCGCGCGGAGCGCGGCCTGCGGGCGCCCGCAGAACTGGCAGCGGTAGGCGTCGCGCGCGAACAGGAACGTGTTGGTCACCTGCCGCCGGAAGCGCCGCGGCACGTGGATGAACTTCATGAGCCGGATCACCGCCGGGCGCGGCACACTGAGATGTTCCGAGCGCAGCACGCGGCCCCGGTCGGCCTCGACGATCTCCGCCTTCCCGTCGATGACCAGACGCAGGGCCCGGCGTACGGGCACCATCGTCAGCGGCTCGTAAGACGCGTTCAGCGCCAGGCAGCGCACCCCGACTCCTCCATACAATGAAGCCGTCTCGCTCGCACGGGGCGGGACGGCTCATCCGGTCACAGCGCGGCTTCCCACGACCTCGTCCCCGCGGGTGCCCTACCCGGCACCCTCGCATTTCAAACTAGCGCGCCCCCGCAGTGGCGGCAAGCGCCACCGCCGGGCACCGTTCGTCAGGCGCCGAAGGCGGCCGCCGCCCGCTCGAGCTGGACGAGGACCGCCGCGCGCGCCGTCCCCCCCTCCACCGTCCGGCGCTCGACGGCCTCCAGGGCGCCGCCGAGGTCCGCCAGGGGCCCGGCGAGGCGCGCGTCGAGCGCGCGCACCTCCGCCGGCGGAACGGCGTCGAGCGGGACGGCGAGTTCCTCGGCACGCCGCACGAGCCGTCCCACCAGGGCGTGCGCGTCCCGGAAGGGGAGCCCCGCCACGTCCGTTGCGCGGTCGAGCGCCTCGAAGAGCGCGACGTTGGTCTCCTGCACGTCCTTCTGGTAGCCCGCGGGCATCCCCTTCAGGGTCGTGAGCATCCCGACGAGGCGGCCGAGCACCTGCCCGGCGGCCCCTCGCGCCAGCTCGAGGGCGTCGGGATTCCGCTTCTGCGGCATCAGGCTGCTGCCGGTGGTGAAGCCCTCGGGGAGGGCGACGAAGCCGAATTCCGCCGTGGAGAAGAGGATCAGGTCCTCGGCGAGGCGGGAGGCGTGCACCGCCGCGAGGGTCGCCGCGAAGACCGCCTCGACGGTGAAGTCGCGGTCGCCCACGGCGTCGAGGGAGTTGGGCGCGACCTCCGCGAAGCCGAGGCGGTCGGCGAGGGCCCGGCGGTCCACCGGGAAGCCGGAGCCGGCGATGGCGCCGGCGCCGAGGGGGAGCACGGCGGCGCGGCGGCGCGCGTCGGCGAGCCGGCCGCGGTCGCGCGCGAGCGGCCAGGCGTGGGCGAGCGCCCAGTGAGCGAAGCGCACCGGCTGGGCGCGCTGGGTGTGGGTGTACGCCGGCATCAGGATGTCGAGCCCCTCCGACGCCCGTGCGAGGAGCGCGCGGCCGAGGCTGGCGAGCGCGGCGTCGAGGCGGCCGATCGCGCCCATCGTCCACAGGCGCAGGTCGGTGGCCATCTGGTCGTTGCGCGAGCGGCCGGTGTGGAGCTTGCCGGCCACGGGGCCGGCGACCTCGCCGAGGAGGCGCTCGACGAGGGAGTGGATGTCCTCGTCGTCCGCTCCGTCGGCGGCCCCGCCC
>JBEKGT010000298.1:0-3286 GCA_050012655.1 Gemmatimonadales bacterium
CGTCCTTCGCGGTGGTGCGCTGCCGTTCCCCTGCGCGCTTCGCCCGGTGGGCGGCGAGCCGCTCGCCGAGGGGGATCTCGAGCCGCTCGGTGGTCTTCTTCGCGTAGTCGAAGCCGGGGAGCGTCACGCGCGGCAGCCGCCGCCCCACGGCGCGCTCGATCGCGGCGAGGTCGCCCTCCTCGTCGGGAGAGACGAAGGTGAAGGCGTCGCCGGTGGTCTCGGCGCGGGCCGTGCGCCCCACGCGGTGGATGTAGTCGTCGGGGACGTTCGGGACGTCGAAGTTCACCACATGGCCGAGCGCTTCGACGTCGATGCCGCGCGCCACGATGTCGGTGGCCACCAGCACCTGGATCTTCCCGCTCTTGAATCCGGCGAGCGCTTCGGTGCGCTGGTTCTGGCTGCGGTTGCCGTGGATCTTCGCCACTGAGACGCCGTTCTTCCCGAGGAACTCGGCGAGGCGGTTGGCACGGTGCTTGGTGCGCGTGAAGACGATGGCGTCGCGCACCACCTTCTGGCGGACGAGTTCCAGGATGAGCCCCGACTTCAGCTCGCGCGGCACGGGGTACACCGCCTGCGTGATGCCGATGGCGGGCGCCGACTTCCGCTCCAGATTGAGCGTGGCGGGCTGGTGGAGCATCTCGCCGGAGAGCCGCACGATCTCGGCGGGCATCGTGGCGCTGAAGAAGAGCGTCTGTCGCTTGGGCGGGAGGTGCTTGAGCACGCGCCGGATGTCGGGGAGGAACCCCATGTCGAGCATCCGGTCGGCCTCATCGATGACGAGGATCTCCAGGCGATCGAGCTTGGCGTAGGGGCGGGTGAAGTGGTCGAGGAGGCGCCCGGGGGTGGCGATGAGGATGTCCACGCCGCTCCGGAAGGCGTGCTCCTGGGGCGCCATCCCGACGCCGCCGAAGACGGGGGCCCCGGTGACGGGGGTGTGGATCGCCAGCTCCTCGAGGTGCTCGTGGATCTGGGCCGCCAGCTCGCGCGTCGGCGCCAGGACGAGCGCCCGCGTCACGCCGCGGGGCTTCGCCATCAGGCGGTGGACGATCGGGAGGAGGAACGCGGCGGTCTTGCCGCTGCCGGTCATCGCGCAGGCGAGGACGTCCTTCCCCTTCATCGCCGGCGGGATCGCCTGTTCCTGGATCGGGGTGGGGCGGGTGAAGCCGAGTTCGCGGACCGCCTTGAGGAGCGTCGCGTCGAGGCCGAATTGGGTGAATGCCATGCGGGAAGCTAACCCCCGCTCACGGCTTCCCCCAGTACCAGACCTGCCACAGCGTGCGGACGGCGACGGCGGTCAGAAGGCGGGCGGCGCTCTGCTGCAGCGCCAGCGCGATCCGGCCGCGGAGCGCCGACGCGGCGAGCGGGCGCAGGCCGCTTACTCCGGGCCCGCGAGCCGCTCGAAGCAGGCGTCGCAGATTCCGTGGGTGAGCGCGGGGAGGATGGACTGATCGAACAGGCCGAGGTGGGCGACGGCGTCCTCCACGCTGTACCAGCGCCCGTCCACGTCCACGCTCTTGCACCAACTGCACATGCTGAGCAGCGCGTCGGCGTGCGTGCGGTACCGGTCGAGCAGGCGGATCTCGTCCCGGCCCTCGCTGCTCAGGACCTCCGTCCAGAGGTGGAGGCCGTCCTGCGGCAGCGGCTCGATGTGCAGCTGGCAGGAGCGCCGCTGGGCGGGGCTGTCGCAGCGGAAGGGGACCGCCGTCGCCTGCCGGCGGGACCGCACCGTGTCGAAGAGCGTGCGGTACACGTGCTCGGTCGTGGGGTCGGTGATGTGCGCGAGGAGGGGCTGGCCGAGGATAGCCGGCGGGAGCAGCTCCACCGCGCCGTTCTCGCGCGCGAAGGCCGACCACCCCTCGTCCACGGAGACGATCCGGAGGTCGCGGTCGAGGTCGTAGTTGCAGAGCGGCGACGCGCTCATGCGAAGGTCATCTCCATCGCTCCATCGTCACCGGGCCGGATCCGGATGGCCGCCGGCGCGGGAAGCCGGACGTCGGCCGCAGCGAGCGCGTCCGGCGGGTACGTCGTGGCGACGGCGACCACCCGCATCCCCGCCGCCTTGCCCGCCGCGATGCCGGTGGGGGAATCCTCCACCACGATGCAGTCGGACAGGTGAAGGGACAAGCGCCCCGCGGCCGCGACGTACCCTTCCGGGTCGGGCTTGCCCTTCCGCACGTCGCCGGCGGTGATGAAGACGGCGGGAGGGGCGATGCCGGCGGCGCCGAGGCGCAGGGTGGCCACGGGGAGGGACCCGGAGGTCACGACGGCCCAGCGGCCGGTCGGGATGGACCCCAGCAACGCTGGGACGCCGGGGAACGCTGCGAGGCCGCGCGACTCCACGGCCTCCATCGCGTCGAGGACGCCGGACTCGGCCTTGGCGTCCAGCTCGGGTGCGACGAGACGAACCGTCTCCGAAGTGCGGCGCCCGTGGGCGACGCGGAGGAAGTCGCGGTAGTCGCGGCCGCGCGCCGCCGCCCACTCGCGCCAGACGTGCTCGATGCACTCCCGGGAGTCGACCAGGACGCCGTCGAGGTCGAAGAGCACGCCCCGGCAGCGCAGCGCTTGGGCGGGAGGCGCCCCCGTCAGGACGAGCGCTCCAGCGTGCCGGGGACGGAGAACCGCTCGCGCACCTCCGCCGAGACCTCGCAGGGGCGGCCCGTCCTCGGGTCGAGGGGGACCCAGATCGTGCGGGCCTTCACGAGGAGGCGGTGGTCCTTCGCCCTGAACATCTCCGTGTTGCGTTCGAATGCCAGCCGGGAAGCGGGGCCCACCCAGGTGCGGGCGAGGATCTCGTCGCCCAGCAGCGCGGGGTGTTTGTAGTCGATCTCGTGGCGCGCCACGACCCATACCAGCGTCGCCTGGGCTTCGGCGGGGGCCGACGCACGCCAGTGGGCGATGGCCGCGTCCTGCACCCAGCGCACGTACACGGTGTTGTTGACGTGCCCCAGTTCGTCGATGTCGGCGGGCGCGACGGGGAACGTCAGCTCGTAGCGTTCGGGGATCCGGTCGGTCACGGGGGCCCGGCTGGTCGGTGAAGGGTGAGGGGCGCGCGGTGAGCGAGGATCGTCACCGCGCCGCGGCCGGCTTGGCGCGCAGGTACTGCTTCGGCCACGGGACGTCCACCCCCAGGGCGCTGGCGGCGTGCAGGGGCCAGTAGGGGTCCCGCAGCAGCTCGCGCGCGAGCAGGACGGCGTCGGCCTCGCCGCCGGCGACGATCCGCTCCGCCTGCTCCGGCTCGGTGATGAGTCCCACCGCGCCCGTCGGGATGCCCGCTTCCCGGCGCACG
>JBEKGT010000299.1:0-3274 GCA_050012655.1 Gemmatimonadales bacterium
CCCGCGCGTACGCCCCCGCGAGGTCGCCCGCGCGCGCGTCGAGCGCGGCCATCCAGTACGCGGCCATCGGCCGCAGCACGCCGAACTGCTGCACCTGGTCGAGGAGGAGCCGCGCGCGCAGCGTGTCGCCGAGGGCGAGGCGCGCGAGCGCCAAGTAGTACGCCGACTCGTAGTCGGTGGTGGCGCGCGACAGCGCATCGTAGAGGAGCGGCTCGGCCGGCGCGTACTGCATCTGGCTCACGGCCAGCCGCCCGGCCGCGCGTTCGAGAGGCAGGCTCGACGGGAAGCGCACGAGGGCCGCGCGGTACGCAGCGAGCGCGCCGAGCATCGCGCCATTGCGCTCCAGTTCGTCGCCCTGCTCGAGCCACTCCCCCTCCGTCCGCTCATCGGGCAGCACCACCCGGCGCTCGGGCATCGCGCCGGTCCGGATGAGCGCGTCGGGGGTGTAGTCGTAGGCGCCCTCGGTGTGCGCGAGGACGAGCGCGCCGTTCCGGTCGCGGAGCGTGAAGGTGAGCGGCCCCTCGCCCGCCGCGATGCGGCCGCGGCTGCGGTACGTGGTCGCGGGGGTGAGGGAGATCCGGCCGCTCGACACCGCACCCCGCCCACCGCGCAGCTCCACGGAGGCGTTCGGGAACACGCGCGTGACGTTGAGCGCGACGCTCACCGTGGTCGAGTCGCCGGCCGCCTCGCGCCACAGGTTGAGGGCCGCGTCGGGGGTGGCCCGCACCAGCCCGCCCAGCTGGCGGATCGGAATCCAGTACTCGCTGAACCGGATCCGCTCCTGCGGCTGGAGCCAGGCGTACGTCTCCTGGTCGCGGAACAGCCCTGCCTGGATCTCGACGTACGCGCTGCTGTCGTCGGAGAGGGCGCGGCGCCAGTCGAGCCCGTCGGCGTCGGCGCTCCACGACCAGATCTTCTTCGCCGGCAGGTCGCCGGGCGGGGAGTAGTGCACCACCCCGGCGTCGAGGCGCGGGTGGTAGACGGCCATGAACGGCTCGCGGCTCCCGTGCGCGAAGCGCGAGACGGGGCCGGAGCGGTGGTTCCCCACCACGCTGAGGTCGGTGCCGGTCCGGTCCACCGGCCAGGTGTCTACGTCGCGGAAGCCGTGCGACGCCGTGTACTTCATCGGATAGATGATCCGCGAGTCGTCCGTGACCCGCACCCCGGCGTTCGTCCACCAGTAGAAGCGGCGCCGCACCTCGCTGCGGTTCATCAGGGTGGTGTTCTGCTCGAGTACCGCGCGGCCGGATCGCAGCGTGAGCTGCACGATCCACTCCGTCCCGTACACCCGGTCGATGTTCCCCACCCAGACCGAGCCGCTCCCGTCGAAGTCAGTGGCGAAGGCCACGTCCACCGGCGAAGTGGTCATCCAGTTGTGCGAGACGGGGAAGTTGAACTCCACCCCGAACGCCGCCCACGCCCCGCGGTACGCGATGCTCGCGAGCTTGACCGCCGTATTGGCGTAGAACATCTCCTGCCCGTTCACCTTGTCGGTGCACGAGTAGAGGTGCCCGCCCAGCTCGGGGAGGACGGCGCAGCGTAGATACTCGTTCTCGAGCCAGATGGCGCGCCACGCGCGCGGCTCCCGGCGGTCGGTGAGCCGGTCGCGGATGGTGTACGGGTAGTTGGGCCGGCCGTCGGCGAAGAGGTCGAAGGGCGGGTTCGGGTCGGGCGCACCCTCGGCGTACGACGGCAGCGTGAGGGTGCTGTCCCACACGCGCGTCGGCTGGGGCTGCGGCGCCTGGGCGTCCAGCCGGTGCACCGGCACCGCACCGAGCCCCGCAGCGGCCACGCCGACGAACAAGGCCAGGGCCGGGCCGCGGCGTGCGCGGCCTGCTGCGATCGGGGCCGTCATGGAGTCACGTCCGTTCCCACGGTAGGACTGCGGCGTTCCATCAGGAGCGTGTCCCGCCAGGCGCCGTCCCGCCGCGCGATGCGCTCGCGGCGCCCGACCACGCGGAAGCCGCCGCGCAGGTGGAGCCGCACGCTGGCTTCGTTCTCCGGGAAGACCACCGCCTGGAGCATCCAGAGGCCCTCCGCCTCGGCCGCGGCCACCAGCGCTCCGAGGAGGCGGCCGCCGACGCGGCCCCCGCGCGCCCGCTCCGCGACGTAGATGCTGACCTCCGCCACGCCGGCGTAGCAGCTGCGCCGCGACACGGGGCTGAGGGCAGCCCACCCCGCCACACCTCCGGCGCCGCGCGCGACGAGGCGGGGCGTCACGAGGTGCGCCGCATCCCACGCCGGGAAGTCGGGCGCCGCGGTTTCGAAGGTGGCCTGCCCGGTGGCGATGCCCTCGGCGAAGATCGCGCACACCGCGGGCCAGTCGTCGGGCCGCATCTCGTCGATCGTGACGTCCATCCTCGCCGCTCCTCGGGCCGCGGCATCCGTCTTATCCGCGGTCCCGCCGTTCCGCAAGACACGGGGACCGGCATCGGCGGGCCCCTCAGCGCGCAGCGGGCCGCTCCCGCCGCCGTGCCCGCCACACCCACGCGTAGAGCGCGACGTTCACCACCACCACGCCCGCCGCCTCCGCCGCCAGGATGCCGCGGGTGAGGCCGCCCGGATAGAGCACCGGGAGGACGTAGTGCTCGATGAACCCGCCGTGATAGCCCGCCTCCCCCGCGCGCACGCGCAGCGCGACCTCGAGCGGCGTGAGTGGGCAGACGCGCGCCATCGCCGCCACGTAGACGCCCCACGCCACCGCGGCGAGGTGCGGCAGGGCGATGAGGGGGCGATGGCGCACGAGCAGCGCCCCGAGCAGGACGAACAGGATGTAGACGAGGTGGACGAGGACGACGGCGTCGGCGAGGAGACGGGGGGTCATCGTGCCGGCCCGCTCACAGCGTGTCCAGGAACCGCGCGCGGGTCTCCGGCGTCGGGACGACGCAGGCGTCCGAGGCGCCGAGGAGGCGGTGCCGATGCCGCGCCACGAAATCGTACGCGGCGTCGCGCAGAGGCCGTGGAACGAGCCACGCCGCCAGCGCGAGCATCCACGCGCCGCCGAGGTATCGCGCCACCCGCAGTGCCGCCGCCGATCGCACGAACACCCGCTCCGGGCCGCCGGCACCAGCGGGCTCGACCCAGATCATCGAGTCCGCGCCGGCCAGCGCCGGGTACCGCGCCGCGACCCCTCGTGCGTACGCGCCAGCCAGAGGGGCGAACCGGAGCGTGCCGCGCCGGTCGCGGCGCAGCACCAAAGTGACGGTGGCCCCGCAGAAGCCACAGGCCCCGTCGTAGAGGAGGACGGGGCCCGCCGCCGCGGAGCCGGCCCGCT
>JBEKGT010000300.1:0-3221 GCA_050012655.1 Gemmatimonadales bacterium
TAGCCGATCGGCACCCACTTGTAGTTCGGCAAGAGCGGCTGGTCGGGGCGGAACATCGAGCCGACGTTCGTCGCGTGGTGCACCGAGGCGTAGAAGTCGGTGTAGTCGCCGATGTCCGCAGGCAGGAGGAGCTCCACCTCGCCGGCGTCCCGCAGCACCCGCGCCTTCGCCGCGCGGTCGGTGGCGAGCCGGCCGCCCTCAGCCAGGAGCGCGTGCACCGCCCGCCGCAGGTCCCCGCGCGGCCCCGGGCCGAACCGCATCAGGTCGTTGAGGCGCGCCCCGCAGCACACCTCGGCCAGCACGGGGCGCACCGCGAGGGCGCCGACCTCCACCGCAGCCCGGAGGTCGAGCACGCGGTCGCCGATCGCGACGCAGATGCGCGAGGCCGTCGTCCCGGTGCGGAACACACCGAGGGGCAGGTTCTGCAGGGGGAAGTCCGTGCCCGGCGCGTTCGCCGCCTCCAGCCAGCTCTTCCGCGCGGGGTCGTGGGTCGCGTCGAGAACGACGGCTGTCATCGGGTGTTCGCCTTCTGGTCGATGGGGGCGGAGCCGGCGGCGCGCGCTCCCCGCGCCGGGTCGCCCCCCGCATGCGCCGCCGCCGCCTCGAGCGCCGCGCCGAGGCCGCGGATCTCCGTCACCGGTTCATCGAACGAGCACGAGCCGACGCTGAGCGCGAACTCTCGCCGCACGCGGGCGATCTCCTCGGCGGTGAAGCGGCTCGCCCCCCACGGGAGGTCGCCCCCACCCACCGCCAGCGTGGCGGCGTCCACCGACTCGAGGAGCCGGAGCGCCTCCGCGCGCGGACGAGCAAGCCACAGCGCCGCCGCCGCGAGAAGGACGTTGAGGAAGCCAAACGTCGTGTCTCGCTTGCTCAGCGGCTCGTACGTCAGCGCCTGCTCGCCCCGCACGGCGTGGTGGAGGCCGGCAGTGGCCTTGAAGGGGAGGCGGATCGCCGCGCACCCCTCCAGGAACTTGAGCACCATGTCGGGTGCCGGGATGTCCGGCGCAGTGACACCGCCGGTCCGGATCTTCGCCCGCGCGCCGACCGACCGCACGGCCGCGAGGAGCCAGCGCAGGTCGCTGCTCAGCGGCAGCTCGCAGAAGAGCTCGAACGCCGGCGGCACCGCGGTGCGCGCGGCCGTGATCTGCGCGACACCATCGACGCGCAGCTCTACGGAGCGGATGACGGCCGCGCCCCGGTGCCGCGCGTTGAACGCTTCGGCCGCGCGCGCGTCGCCCGCGACGTCCGCGCCCGCGAGCCCCGACAGCTCCCACAACCCCTCGCCGCGCTCGCCGGGAGCGAGCCGCGCGAGGACCTCCTCGAACTCGACGAGGTGCGCGACCGGCACCACGAACCGTCCGAGCATCCACGCATCGGCGCTCCGGCGGTGCGCCGCGTACGCCGCCACCGCCGGCTCCATCCCGAGGCCCGCGGGGGGAAAGAGGCCCGCATAGTCGATGAGCCGCGCCATCAGCGCGCCCGCCGCGGCGCTCACGTCGCCAACTCCGGGCGGTCGCGGAACAGCTCCAGCGCCTGCGGGTTGGCGAGGGCGTCAGCGTTCCCCACCGGCCGGCCGTGGATCACCGCCCGCACCGCCAGCTCGGAGAGCTTGCCGTTGATCGTCCGCGGGAGGTCGGTCACCTGCACGATCTTCTTCGGGACATGGTGCGGGCTCGCGTTGGCGCGCACCTCCCGGCGGATGCGCTCGCACAGCGTCTCGTCGAGCGCGAGCCCGTCCCGCAGCCGCACGAAGAGGACGATGCGCACATCCTCCTCCCACTCCTGCGCCACGACCAGGCTCTCGAGCACCTCCGGGAGCCGCTCCACCTGACGGTAGATCTCCGCCGTCCCGATGCGCACGCCCCCCGGGTTCAGCGTGGCGTCGCTGCGCCCGTGGATGATCAGCCCGCCGTGCGCTGAGAGCTCCGCCCAGTCGCCGTGCCGCCACACGCCCGGGAAGTGCGCGAAGTAGGCGGCCCGGTACTTCTCCCCCGACGGGTCGTCCCAGAACGCGACCGGCATCGAAGGGAACGGCTTGGTGCACACCAGCTCCCCCGGCTCCCCGACCACGCTCCGCCCCACCGCGTCGAACACCTCGACCGCCATGCCGAGGCCGCGCCGCTGCAGCTCGCCGCGCCACACCGGCCCCGTCGGGTCGCCGAGGGCGAAGCACGAGAGGATATCGGTGCCGCCGCTGATGCTGGCGAGGTGGAGGTCCGCCTTGATCGCCCCGTACATATAGTCGAAGCTGTGCGTGGCGAGGGGGCTACCCGTCGAGAGGACCGCCCGCAGCGCGCCCAGGTCCCGCGTCCGGCCAGGGGCGAGGTGCTCCTTCTCGCAGAGCGCCAGATACTTCGCGCTGGTCCCGAACACTGTGAGGCGTTCCCGCTCCGCCATCTCCCAGAGGATGTCGGCGCGCGGCGCGAGGGGGGCGCCGTCGTAGAGGACCACCGTCGCGCCCGTCGCGAGGCTCGACACCAACCAGTTCCACATCATCCACCCGCAGGTGGTGAAGTAGAAGACGCGGTCGTCCGGCGTGACGTCGGTGTGCAACACCAGCTCCTTGAGATGCTGGAGGAGCGTGCCCCCCGCGCCGTGCACGATGCACTTCGGCAGGCCCGTCGTCCCCGACGAGTAGGCGATGACGAGCGGATGGTCGAAGGGGAACCGCTCGAACGTCGGTCGCGCGACGCCCGTGAAGGGGACGAACCGCGCGAGCGACACCGCACGGGCGATGCCGAAGCACCGCTCGTCCTCCATCGGCAGGCCGGCGTAGGGTACCACGACGATCCGCTCCGTCCCCGGCAGCGCCTCGGCCACCGCGCGCACGCGCGCGCGCAGGTCCACGACCTTCCCGGCGTAACGGTAGCCGTCGGTCGCAAAGAGCACCTTGGGGCGGATCTGGGTGAAGCGGTCGAGCACCGCGCGCTCGCCGAAGTCGGGGCTGCACGACGACCAGATCGCGCCGAGGCTCGTCGTGGCCAGCATCGCGATCACCGTCTCCGGGAGGTTGGGCAGCAGCCCCGCCACCCGGTCGCCCGGGGCGACACCCGCCGCGCGGAGCGCCGCCTGGAGCCGCGCGACGTCGCGGCCCAGTTCGGCGTAGCTCAGCGCCCGCTGCCGGCCCTCCTCGTTCCAGAAGACGAGCGCCGTGCGATGCGCCGAGCGCCCGTCGTCAGCTGCGCCCCCCTCGGCGACGCGCAGCAGGTTCTCGGCGAAGT
>JBEKGT010000301.1:0-3214 GCA_050012655.1 Gemmatimonadales bacterium
AGCAGGGTCTCGAAGATGTAGATCACGTCGAAGCTCACGCGGTCGAGCCCCACCACCAGCAGGTCCCGGTGCGCCACCGGGGGCATCACCGCGTCGCGTGTCGTCCCCAGCAGCTCCGACACGGTGACGAACCGGTACCCCTCGCGCCGCAGCAGCGGGATCGCCTGCGCCAGCGCCGTCACCGTGTGCGAACGGTCGCCCCCGGCGCTGTGCAGCAGGATGATGTTCCCGCGCACCGTTCGGGCCAGGTAGATGATCGTCGTCACCAGGTCCACGGTGCTGCGCTCCACGCGCTGCCCGGCGCCGCCCGTCTTCCACAGGTTCCAGTCCTGCGGGTCGATCTGCTCCCCCACCGTCACGTACCCCAGCGAGGACGCCAGCACCAGCGCCCGCGCCTCCTCCACGTTCCCCGGCTCCGCGTCGAGGTTGTATGGGATGCGGAACAGGGTCGTCGAGTGCCCGATCGTCGCCTGGAGCGCGCGGAGCGTCGCGTTCAGCTCCAGCGCCCCGCGCCGGTTGCTCACCGACCCCATGTTGGGATGGCTGAAGGTGTGGTTGCCGATGTCGTGGCCGTCCTCGTACATCCGGCGCACCACGTCCGGGAAACGCTCGACGTTCTGCCCCACCACGAAGAACGTCGCCTTCACGCCGAGGCGGTCCAGCTCGTCGAGGATCTCGGGCGTGTAGACGTCGTCGGGACCGTCGTCGAACGTGAGGGCGAGGAGTCCCGGGTGGTACCCGGCCCGGCGGATCACGAACGGCGAGGGGAACAGCTGGTAGCTCTCGTCGGTCAGCAGGCCGAGCGTGGAGTCGAGCTCCACTGTGCGGACGCCGCGCCGCGGCAGTCCCCCGACCGAGAGGATCTCCCCGTCGCCGGCGTACGCGGGGATGTACGAGGTCGGGATGCTGTCGAGCACCGTCGGCGGCGGGAGGCGTCTGAACGCGTCTTTCCCGTATGCGGGCCAGAGGGACGGGTCCTCCGAGCCGAGCACCCACAGCGCGGCGCCGCGCGCCCGGGCGCGCTGCGCCAGCACGAGGCTGTTGTACGCCGTCACCCCGTCCAGCATCCACACCTCGTGGGGCACCGCGGCGCCGTCGGTGTAGCCGAAGGTGGGGTTCAGCTCCGTGGGGTCGAAGTCCACCAGGCTCGCCGGCGGGTCGTCGGGGCGCGCGTCGCGCGCCGCCACCAGGGAGCCCTGCACCGTGAGCGCCTTCCCGCCGGCGGTGCCGCGGAGCGGCCAGTCCACCGCGTAGTTCCCGATGCCCACGACCAGCTTCTCGGCCGGCACCACCGCGGCCGCCTGGGTCAGGAGGGTGTCGAACCAGCCGATCCCCGCCAGCGGTCCCGCCGCCGCCCCTGGCGCGTGCTGCGCGTAGCTCATCAGCACCACGAAGTCGGAGGCGGCCGACAGGGCGGGGCCGAGCTCCGTGACGTGCGGCGCCTCGAGGTCCACGCTCACCGCGAGACTGTCGTCGCGCAGCGTGTCGCGGAGCTCCCCGACGAAGAGGGGGAGCTTCGGGTAGTCCTCGGGCCGCAGGTTCTCCAGGTCGACGTTGATGCCCTGGAAGTCGTGGTCGAGGAGGAAGTCGCGGATCGCGCCGATGATGGACCCGCGGGTCGCCGGGGTGGCGAGCGCCACGTGGGCGCGCTGCGGGTCGAAGACGCCCCCCTCCGCGTTGTTGAGGACCGGCATGATCGCGAGGTGGTGGTCCTTCGCCACCGTCACCACGTCGCGGTTCGAGAGCGTGACCTCGGGGTCCCAGTCGCGGAAATCGAGGCCGGTGCCGTTGCGGTTCAGGTGCAGCCACTCCGGCATCACGTGCGTGAGGCGGTCGGCGTTGTCGTGCAGCGCCTGGATGCCCCCCGGCTGCCAGATCACGTAGAACGCCGCGACGATGGGGTCGGTCGGGGCCGGGAGCGGCTTCGCCGCAGGGCCCGGCGCGCGGCGCGCCGAGGCGATCTCGCGGAACAGCGCGAACTTGGTGCGGCGCGCCAGATGCCGGGTCAGCCGCGCGTCCCGGCGTGACACTCCGGGCGCGGCCCGGCCTGGTCCCGGACGCGCCGTGGTCGCCGGAGCCTTGGGGAGGAGCGGCACCGCCAGCAGGCTGATCAGGAAGACGGTCGAGGTGACGCCCAACGCGAGGCCGATGGCCGTCCCGAGACGGTTCACCGTCTTCCGGCGGCGCCCCGTCGGGTCGAAGAAGACGTGGTCGGACTTCTTGCGGTCCACGGTCCCCGATCGCTCAGCTGTGGATGCGGACGCGGCCCTGTCGCCGCCGCGCGCCGGACACTAAGGCACCTCACCCGCGCCGGCCGTCGCTTGGCCGACTGAATGTGCGCCGACGAATACTCACGGCAAGAGGCGACGGAGGGAAGCCGCCTCCCCTGGACGCCCGCGTCGCCCCCGGGGACCCGTGTCCGAGCCGGGATGGAAGGCCCTCGCCGGGGCGATGGGCAATTCTGACACATTTTGTCGTTGTTCCGGGTCCTGCCGGGGCTCCGCCGCGGCACGCGGAGTGCAGAGGATGAAAATCGGTCTCAGCCATGGGTCCCTCCCGATGAGCCAGACGATCGGCCTCCTGCCCGACGAGACCGCCGCGGTCCTTCCCGGCGCGGCGGTGGTGCGCTGGCTGCTCGTGGGGGCGCCGAACGTGGGGAAGAGCGCCCTGTTCGGCCGGCTCACCGGCGCCTACACGACCGTCTCCAACTACCCGGGGACTTCCGTCGAAGTCACTCTCGGGGTCCACGCCCTCGGCGACCAAAGTGTGGACGTCGTGGACACGCCGGGCATGTACGGCCTTCTCGCGGTCAGCGAAGAGGAGCGGGTAGCGCGCCGGGCCATCCTCGAGGGGGGAGCCCAGACGCTGATCCAGGTGGCCGACGCGTCCCACCTCGACCGTGCCCTGCCGCTCACCCTGCAGCTCCTCGCCCTCGGCCAGCCGCTAGTGCTCGTCTGCAACCTGATGGACGAGGCGCGGCTCCGGGGCGTCGCGCCCGACTTGGCCCTTCTCTCCGAGCGGCTCGGCGTACCGGTGGTCGGCACGGTAGCGACGACGGGGGAGAGTGTCGCTTCACTCGCGGCCGCCGCGGAGCACGCGTCGGTGCCGGTGGACGGGTGGGCGCTGCCGCAGCCCTTCGCGGACGTGGTGGCGCTCCTGGCGGAGGTCCGCGAAGGGGCGCGGCTCCTCGACGCGGAGCTGGCGCTGTGCGGCG
>JBEKGT010000302.1:0-3188 GCA_050012655.1 Gemmatimonadales bacterium
GGCGCGAGGCCGAACCGGGTGTGCAGGCGTTCCAGCAGCGCGGGCAGGGCGATGAACTTTCGAAACACCACCGGCTCCAGGTTGTTGAAGAGCAGTTCCCCGGCCCCGGCCTCCCCGGCAACCCATGCGGCGAGGCGGCGCTCGGCCTCGGCGGCAGGCAGGTAGCCCGCGGGCGCGCCGGCGGCCAGCCGTTCATACGCCCACGCCGTGCGAACACTGAAGTTCGGCTTGAACAGCAGCACGCGCCGCCCCCGCCACCGCGCAGACGCCGCCGCGGGCAGCGGCTCCACCCGCTCGCCGCGCCCGCGCATCACCACCGGCCCGCCGGGCAGAAACAGCGGACAGTCGCTCCCGACCTGCGCCGCCAGCGTCGTTAGCGCGGCGCGATCGAGTCCGGCGCCGCTCAACTGGTTCAACGCGAGCAGGGCGGCGGCCGCGTTGCTGCTGCCGCCGCCGAATCCCGCACCCAGGGGAATGCGTTTGGTCAGGCGAAACGCCACGGCCACCTGCCAGCCGGTCGCTTTAACGAATGCCGCCGCCGCCTGCAGGACGAGATTGCTGCCATCCACCGGCACTTCGGGGTCGTCGCACTCCAGCGTAAATTGGTCCATCGCACCTCGCCCTTCGCCCTTTGCCCCGGCGGTCAACTGGTCGCCGAACGCGAGCGGCGCCACCACCGACACCAGATCGTGATAACCGTCGGCGCGCCGGCCGGTGACGGCGAGCCAGAGGTTGATCTTGGCCGGTGAGAAGACGGTGACGGTTGGCAAAGGATTTACCACGCCCAAGGACTTAACCACTAATGCCCGCTGATAAACACTAATCCGGGCCGGGATACCGACCCGCCCGCCGGGGCCGGGGAAGGCGGGCCGCAGTTTTTCTCCTTCAATTCGCGACCATTCGCGTCCATTCGTGGTGACGCGATGGCTTGCGACCTCATTCTCGTCCTCGACGCCCCCTCCCCGCGCGACATCGCGCCCGTCCTGCGCCTGCTAGGCGGCAAGGTCCGTTGGGCCA
Source organism: Gemmatimonadales bacterium (assembly GCA_050012655.1). Classification (GTDB taxonomy): domain Bacteria; phylum Gemmatimonadota; class Gemmatimonadetes; order Gemmatimonadales; family JACORV01; genus JADGQW01. The sequence goes on from JBEKGT010000302.1 coordinate 1,018, forward strand.
AGATCGGCCTGGAAATGTTCACCGCCTGTGGGCCCGACTGCGTGCGCGAAGTGGCCGGCATGGGCTTCGACATCTTTCTCGACCTCAAGCTGCATGACATTCCCAACACGGTCGCCCGGGCGGTCGAATCGGCCGCGCGGCTGCCCGTCAAGATGCTCACGCTCCACACCGCCGGCGGACGCGAAATGATGCGCCGGGCGGTGAAAGCCCAGGAGCAGGCCGCCCCCCAGCTCCTGCTGCTCGGCGTGACGGTGCTCACCTCGCTCGGCGCAAACGACCTCCGCGAGACCGGCGTCGGCGCCGGACCCGAGGCGCAGGTGGTGCGACTGGCGCGTCTGGCCGTCGGGTGCGGTCTGGGCGGGCTCGTCTGCTCGCCCCTCGAAATTGCGCCGCTGCGCGCACAGCTGCCGCCAGCCGTCAAGCTGGTCACCCCCGGCATCCGTCCCGCCGGTGCCGGCGGAGGCGACGACCAGACGCGCGTGATGACGCCCGTCGAGGCCGCCCGCGCGGGCGCCAACTTCATTGTGGTCGGCCGGCCGATCTTCAAGGCCACCGACCCGGCCGCCGCCGCGCAGGCCATCCTCGCCGAGCTCAAGACCGTCTAGCTTTGCCATGGCTGCCTTCCTCCCGCCTCCTGCCTCCTGCCTCCCGCCTCCGGCGGCGGGCGCAGCCCGCTGCCGATGAGCCGCACCGCCGCCATCCTCCTCGCCGCCGGACAGGGCCGCCGCATGCAGACGGCCGTGGCCGACAAGATCCTCGCGCCGCTGGCCGGCCGCCCGGTCTTCGCCCACTCCGCCGCGGCCTTCGCCGCCAGCGGCGTGGCCGACTTCTACGTCGTCGTCTACCGCGACGCCCGCCAGTCGCTCGAACTCTCCTGCTACGCACCCACGCCGGCGCTCTTTGTCCGGGGCGGACGCGAGCGGCAGGATTCCGTGGCCAACGCCCTCGCCGGCCTGCCCGACGACATTGAATTCGTCTTCATCCACGACTGCGCCCGGCCGCTCATCCGCCCCGAGCAGCTCGCCGCCCTGCTCAAGGCGGTGCGCCGCGACGGCGCCGTCGTGTTGGCCCACCGCGTGATCGACACCGTGAAACAGGTGGCGCTCGCCAGGCGCCGCGGGGCGCCGGTGCGCGGGCGCGCCGTCACTCTCGACCGTTCGCGGCTGTGGGCCATGGAGACGCCGCAGGTTTTTGCCCGCGACCTTGTCACCCGCGCCTACGCCCGCGTGCAGCGCCGCGGCCTGCGCATCACCGATGACGCCCAGGCCGTCGAACAGCTCGGCCGGCCGGTGACCTTCCTGGAAAATCCGCACCCGAATCCGAAGCTGACCACCGCCGCCGATCTGGCGCTGGTGGAGTTCTTGCTTAGCCGCACCGGCGCCCTTAAGCCTGACGCCTGACACTATGCCTTACCGCATTGGCCACGGTTATGACATCCACCGCCTCGTCGAGGGCCGCCCGCTCGTGCTCGGCGGCGTGCGCTTCGACACCGAGTTCGGCCTCGCCGGCCACTCCGACGCCGACTGTGTGACCCATGCCGTCTGCGACGCCCTCCTCGGCGCGGCCGGCCTGCCCGACATCGGCCATTTCTTTCCCGACACCGATCCCGTCTACAAGGACGCCGATTCGCAGCTCCTGCTGAAGCGCGTCGTGGCCGAGTTGCAGCAACGCGGCTGGGCGCCGGTGAACATCGACGCCACGGTGATCGCCGAGAAGCCCAGGATTTCCCCGCGTCTCGGTGAAATGAAACTCGCGCTCGCGAATTCCGCCGGTCTGCCGGTGGAGGCCGTCGGCCTGAAAGCCACGACCAACGAGGGGATTGGCGAGCTTGGCCGCGGGCTCGCCATCGCCGCCCACGCGGTGACCATGATCCGAAAGCTGTAGCAGCGTGCTTGCACGCGATGTCATGCGTCGTTGTCTCGTCTTCTGGCTTCTGGCTTCCGGCCTCTGGCTTCTGATTTCCGCCTGCACCCGCCGTGAGACCGACGTCCAGCGCGGCAACCGCGAACAAGTCCTCCACCGCGGCATTGGCTCCGAAGTCAGCGACCTCGACCCGCAGCTCGTGACGGGCCTTGCCGAGCAGTGCGTCGTCTCCGCGCTCTTCGAAGGCCTGGTGACCGAGGATCCGAGCGACCTGCATCCCGTGCCGGGCGTGGCCGAGCGCTGGGAGA
>JBEKGT010000303.1:0-3185 GCA_050012655.1 Gemmatimonadales bacterium
GGAGGACGCGCCCCTCCTCGGCGACTTCGCCCTCCTCCCCATCCTCACGTTGCCCGCCGGGTCCGCCTCCGCCGGAACGGGCACAGGGACGACGGATGTCACGCTAATCGTGATCTCGAGCCACGAGTTCGGGCCGTACTCCCTCGACATCAACGCCGGCTACACGCGGCGCAGCGGCTCGGGCGTCACGGCCCCGCGCGACGCAACGGTGTGGACCGTCTCGGCGGGCGGGCCGCTCTCGGGGGCGTTCGGCTGGACGGGTGAACTGTACGGGTATCCGGCCACCAGCGGCCCCGCCGGCGCGAAGACGATCGTCGCGCTCCTCGGCGGGCCGACGTTGCTGGTGCGGAAGTGGCTGGCGCTCGACGCCGGCGTCATCCTGCCCCTCACCGGGCCGCAGCCCCGCGCGGTCTACCTCGGCGGCGTGTACAACGCCGGGCGGCTGTGGGGCCGCCCGGGACCTACGTGAGCCGCGCCCGGCTCACGGCCGGACGCGCAGCCCCACGAACACCTCCCGCCTTGCCCCCGGCTGGTACGAGTTGCCGTCGGGGTCCGGCTCGCTGAAGGCGATGTACTCCTTCGCGAGGATGTTCCGGACCGCGAGGGTCAGCTCCGCGTCGGTCCCGCTCAACACCAGGCGGTAGCCCACCCGCGCGTTGAGCAGGGCGTACCCGGCCACCGAGGCGACGTTGCTCGGATCCACGAACCACTTGCTCAGCGCCTGCGTCCCCACGCCAAGGGTCACGTCGCCGAGGGTGAGCTGCGCGTCCACCGTGAGCTGATGCACGGGCGAGTTGGGGAGCTCGTTCCCCCGCACGTCGCCGTAGGCGCTCTGGGAGTTAGTGTACTTGAAGTCTGACCAGGTGTACGCCGCCTGCACGAGGAGCTTCGAGATCGGCGTCCACCCGACGTACGACTCGACGCCGAAGCGCCGGCTCGACGCCGCATTCCGGTAGAAGGTCTCGAGGGGCCGCGACGCCACGCGGTAGCGGTCGAAGTCGCGGTCGGTGTTGAGTGCGAACCAGCTGACGTCGTACAGCAGCGTGCGCCCCAGCGCACCGCGCGCGCCGACCTCGCCCCCCCACGACAGCGCCGGCACGAGTCCCGTGTTGAAGCCGCCGATCTGGACCGGGTTGGCGTCCAGCTCCTCCGTGGCCGGCGGGAGGAACCCCTGGCCGATGTTGCCGTACACGCTCAGCGTGGACGCCGGGGCGTAGGTGACCCCGACGCGCGCCGTCACCCGCTCGAACCGCGCGTCCCCCGACAGGTCCACGCCCCCCGACTGCAGGTGGTCGTTCAGACGGTTGTCCACTCGGTCGTAGCGCACGTTGAGCATCGCCCCCCAGGGCCCGCCCAGCTCGATGCGGTCGAGGGCGAAGACACCCACGCCCGACTGCTTCATCGTCTGGTCGCTGAGGAGCGTGGTGCCTTCCACCGCGAGGCCCATGTTGGGGAGCGCGTAGCCGTCTATCGTCTGCCACTGCACGTCGGTCCCGACGCTCACCTCGTGCCGCAGCGCGCCGGTCGCGGCGTGGAGCGTGTACTGGAGCGTGCCTCCCGGCGCCGTCATCGTGCGGTGCATCACCGACGAGGGGACCGCCTCCCGGTACGCCGTGCGCCGCACGAAGCCGGTGAAGGAGAGGGTCCGGCCGGCACCGAGGTCCATCGCGCCCACGACACCTCCCATCACCCGCCTCGTGTTCATGTACTCGTCGTAGGTGAGCGCGTCGGGGTTGGGCTGCCGCGGGTCGACCGCCAACTGCGCTAGGTTGAGCCCCTCGGGGTTCTCGTTGTAGTACGACGTGTACATCAGCACCGGCGAGAGCTGGAGGTGCGGCGTCGCGTTCCAGCGCGCCTTCGCGTAGACGTTGTCGCCGTGGAACGCGGTGTGGACGCGGTATCCGTCGCCCTCCGTCCGGGTGTACGAGGCTCGGTAGTTGAGGAGGCCGTCGGCGAGCGTGCCCCCCGCCTCACCCGTCCCCCGCCAGAAGTTGTTCGAGCCGTACGTGCCTGAGGCCTCGAAGGAGACCGGCTTCGAACCGCCATCGGCGGTGGTGATGTTGAGCACTCCCGCCGAGGAGCCGCCGCCGAAGAGCGAGGCGGCGGGCCCGCGCTGCACCTCGACCCGCTGTACGGTCGCCCAGTCCACGTCGTAGAAGTCCGCCGCGAAACCGGTCGGGTCGTTGAGGGGGAGACCGTCGAGGAGCACGTTGATGCCGCGGATACCGTGCTCGCTCAGGATCCCCTGCCCGCGCATCGAGAGGTGGACCCTCTTCCCGTTCGCCTGATTGTCCACCTTCACGCCCGGCACCAGCGCCACCGCCTCGTCCACGGCGATGCCACGCGGAGCGGCGTCGAGGACCTCCGCGCCGACCACTTGGATCGCCGCGGGGTTCTCCGCCAGCGGGATGGGGATGCGTGACGCGGTGATCACCACCGCGCGAAGGCGTGGCACCTGCAGGGTATCGCTGTCCGCCCGGGCCGCAGCTTGGGCGGCGGTGCGGGGGGACTGCTGCACGTCCGACACGGCAGCCGCGGGGCGCGGCGCGAGCAGCAAGAGCGGAGCGAGCAGGGCGATGGTCTTCACGAAGCAGATCTTTCGGAGACGAGGGGATGGGGCGCATGCGAACGCCGGCTCTGCTCGGCTGGGGCGGGCCGGACCGCGGAACGACGTGCCCAAGTTGGCTCTCCAGCGTGCGCTGTCAACGCCCGACAACCCCGGAGAAACGGGAGTGAAACGCTGGGACTCTGGCGCCCGCGAAGGAGCGCGGGCACTTTGTGTCCTCATGCACACCTGGCGCCGCCTCGTCGCTGCCGCGCTCTGCTTTCTCGGCCCCTTCGCCGCCGGCGCCTGCGCGCGCGCGGGCCGAACGGTCCCCGCGAGCCCGGAGCCGGCGCTTCCCGTCCCCGGCTACCGGCTGGTGTGGCGCGACGAGTTCGCCGGAGCCGCGCTCGACACGGCGCGGTGGACCGTCTACGCGGGAGCGCGGAGGGACGCGCAGAACGACCCCGAAGCGGTCGGCGTGGCGCGCGGCGTCCTCACCCTCGCGACCTGGACCACGGACGGCGCACACCACGCCGGCTTCGTGGACACCGCAGGGAAGTTCGCTGCCACCTACGGCTACTTCGAGGCCCGCGTCCGGTTCGCCACGTCGCCGGGGGAATGGGGCGCTTTCTGGCTCCAG
>JBEKGT010000304.1:0-3182 GCA_050012655.1 Gemmatimonadales bacterium
GTCGGGGGGCGTCAGGCGCACCGCGCCGCGCCCCGACACCCCACCCGACCGGTCGCGGAACCGCCACCGGACCTGCACCAGCTCCGAGCCGGCCGGCAGCGTCCTCGCCGCCGCCGCCGCGAACGCCTCCGGCCCGATGGCGGCGAACCCACCGCCCACGGGCGCCAGCGGCCGGGCCGCCGCGCGACACCCGGCGAGGAGCGCAACCCACGCGCCGACCGCAAGATAGGACCCGGCCCGGAGTCGGGCAAGCGAAGTGCGGGCGCGCGGGAGCCGCGCCGGCCGCTCAGTAGTCGAAGCCGAACCAGAAATCGACAAAGCCGCCGCCTCCGTAAAGACTCGACCCGCCGTGCCGCGTCCACCGGAAATCCAGGGGCGGCAGCGAATACGAGGAGGGATCTCCGAGCGCGTAGCGCCGCCCGATGTCGAGGCGCAGGACGAACGGCGCGCCGAAGCTCATCCGCAGCCCGAGGCCGTACGCCCCGAGGAGCGCGCGGTACTGCCCCTGCACCCACGCCTTCCCGAGGTCGGTGAAGAGCGCGCCTTCGAGCCCCGGGAAGCGCACCTCGCCGAACGGGAACCCGACGCTGAGGTAGTCCGTCAGCGGGAACCGCCACTCGGCGTTCCCCATCACCGCTTCGCTGCCGGCGATGTACGCGTAGCGCGGATAGCCGCGGATCGCGTATGAGCCGCCGATGGTGACCCGCTCCGGGCGCGCGCCCCCCGAGGAAAACGCGTAGCCGCGCAGCGCGAACGCGGTGCGCAGGCCGGTGCGCAGGTAGCGCCGCACGTCGGCGGAGACGACCCAGCTGTCGAACCGCGCGTTGGTGAGGTCGTTGACGAGCCCCACCGTCAGGTTCGTGCGGCCGCCGTCGATCGGGCCCGTCGGGAGCCAGAGCGAGTTGTCCTGCACCCACGAGAGGTAGTTCGAGGCGAGCACGCCGGTGCGCCGCGGGAGGTCCCCTCCGATCCCTCCGGGGACGTACCCGAAATCGATGCGGTCGGAGTGCTCCAGCCGGAACTGCGCCTCGACGCGGGAGAAACGCGAGAGCGGGTAGCGCAGATCCACGAACGCGCCGGTGGACGTCTCCTGGAAGATCTGGTCGAAATCGCCCTCGAAGAAGAGCCCGCGCACCCGGAACGCGCCGAGTCCCCAGTTCAGCCGGCGCGACTGGTCGAGGTAGAGCAGCGTGCCGTTGAAGTTGCCGATGATATCGCCGAGGCTGCTCCCCTGCTGGTATGCGAGCACCGAGGCGTAGACGAGGTGGTCCCCCAGTAGGTCGGAGACGAGGAAGGTCGCCCCCTGTGCCGATGCGTAGCCGGGCGAGACGAGGGCCTCGCCGGCGGCGAAATCGAGGCTGTAGTGCTCGCGGTAGCGTCCCGCCGCGGCTGCCGCGACGTGCGTGTCCTCCAGCTCCGGCCAGCGCCACTCCCCCGCCGGATCGCGCGCCGCGGCGAGGTGCACGGTGTCGCCCGCGATGGAGTCGGCCGCGGGGGAGAGGGCATAGATGTTGAACGAGAGGTCCTCGAAGCCTCCGAAGACGTACTTCCGCGCACCTCCCACCCAGACGGCGTCGAACGCGCCCCCGGGCACCGCCGACTCGCGCCGCCCCTCGCCGGTCGAGTCCACCACGTACACGTCGAAGACGCCGCGCCGGTCTGAGGTGAAGATGATCCGCCCCGTCGCCGCGTCCCAGCGCGGGCTATCGTCCTGCCACGGCCCATAGGTGAGGTACCGGAGGTTGCGGGTGGCGAGGTCCATCACGAAGAGGTTCCGGCCCCCGGACGCGCCCGACGGCGCGCGGTCGGAGGCGAACACGAGCCGCGTGCCGTCGGGGGAGAAGGACGGGTCGCGGTCCTCGTAGCGGTCGGCAGTGAGGCGTTCGAGCGAGCCCGAGCGCAGATCGAGGAGGTAAAGGTCGGAATAGCCCGCCACCGAGAGCCCCGAGAAGGCGATGCGGCCGCCGTCGGGGGACCAGCACGGCGAGAGGATCGAGACGATCTCGGGGAACTGGTACCGGCCCACGATCGCACCGCGGGCGAGGTCCCAGAGGACGAGGGCGTCGCGGTCCTGGAACCTGCTGGTGAAGGCGAGGACGCCGCGCCGCGAGACGTCGAGCCGGGAGTCGAAGGCGTGGAACGACTCGAACTCGGCGCTCCGCTCCCCCTGCACCACGATCCGCGACTTCCCCCCGCCGAGGGGTGCGGCGTAGACGTTCGTGTACCCGGTGCGCGGCGAGAGGTAGAGCACCTGCGGCACGGTGTCGCCCGGTGCGGTCCAGATGGCCGGCTTCACCGCCAGCGCCGCGATGCGCGTGGCCGAGACCTCGAGCGGCTCCTGGCGGGTCACGAAGCCGTAGTAGCGGCGGCGCATCGCCAGGTGCCACTCCGCGCTCAGCTGGCCGAGGCTCCGCCCGAAGACGCCCTGCATCAGCGCCTCGAAGTCGCCGTACTTCCAGGCGTCGTCGTACGCCTGCACGATCCGCCACTCGCCGTAGCGCTCCGCCAGGAAGCGCACCAGCGTGCCGCCGAGCGGATAGACGATCGCCCCGCCCTCGTTGTCGAACTCCGCGATGGTGGGGAGCCGGCCGCTCACGGTGATGTCCCGCAGGATCATATCGTCGCGGGTGTCCTCGCCCGCCGAGAAGTACTCGGCGAGCCCCTCCGTCCACCAGAGCGGGAACTGCGCGTGCCGCTGCCGCGGGTACAGGGTGAAGGTCAGCTCGGCCTGCGAGAGCTGGAAGACGTGCACCAGCTCGTGGCGGATGGTGTGGCGGAAGTCCGCGTAGGAGCCGGTGAACGGGAGGGTGACGCGCCGCTTCAGGAAGTCGGTGACGCCGAGGAGCCCCTCGGGGGGCACGAAGGGGAGGACGTTGGTCTGCTCGAAGTCCTGGTGGGAGGCGTAGACGATCAGCGGGATACGCCGGGATACGCTGTGCCGGAAGCGCCCCTCGAGGACCCCGTAGCTCTCCTCGGCGTACGCGAGGGCGACGCGGGCGAGCTCCTCCTCCTGCGGATAGAAGTACAGGTCCACGTGCGCGCCGTGGAGGACGCGCCACTGGAAGTCGCGGTACTGGATCTTGTTCTGGCCGAAGACCCCGAACTGCGCCCGGGCGGGCGCCGCCGCCACAGCGGCGAGCGCGAGCGCGAACGCGAGCCGGGGGAGGACGCGCATCCTACCG